>CAVXOO010000129.1:0-8454 GCA_963762945.1 uncultured Acidobacteriaceae bacterium
CTCGCCGACGCCGGCACCGAACCACCATTGATTTTGCTCACCGTGGTCGCGCTCTGCGTTCCCGTTACGTCCCCGCTCAAGCTGCCCGTGAAACTTGCCGCGCTGGCTGCATTGTTTACGGGCGTCGACCCAAGCGCGCTCACGATCTGTGCACCGGTCGCCGCTGTCGGCGGTGCGCTTGTAGAAAAGTAGCCCAGCCCCGAAAACGCCGCCGCGCAACTCACCGCCGTCCCGCTTCCGTCATAGTAGGCAATCGCATAGGCCCAAGCGCAGTTATTCACGGTTCCCGATGTCTGGAACGAGAAGCTGCTGGTGCTGCTGTTGTAGTAGAGGTAACCGTTGGCCAGTGCCGGGACCGGCACTCCATTGATCCCTGCCGAACTTGGCGCCGGAAGTCCTGTTGACGCCTGGCCCCACGCTACTGCTGGCGCTGCCGCTAATATCCAAACCCTCAACCAACGCTTCATCTTTACTCTCCTTGCCTTGCCCCTCTTCGCCCTGTTTTCCAGCGCGATTTGTCCACACCACGGCGGTCGATGGCGCGCTCAATAAGCCGCGCCACCCGCGCCTGCACTCGAAATATCTCTGGGTTGGTCTCGAGTTCGGTAGTCCCGAATTACCGCAGCCCCTGTCTCCTACTGCGGCACGTTGGTCGATCCGGCATCTCCATGCCAATCGCCGAAGCCGGCAATATAGGTACCCGTCTGCTCGGAACAGGTGTTTGCTGCCGACCCCACGGAGACGCCGCCCTTCCAGTTCGAGGGCCACGTCCAGGTGTACGGGCCGCCGCTCGCCGGTTGGCAAATGAAAACCGTCACCTTGCCGCCTCCCGTGCCCGATGCGATCGACGCCGTCACGCTTCCGCTTAACACATACGTTGCCTCCGCGCGGTCGGCTGAAGGCAACGCGATCGCGCCGCTCGCCGATGCATTGTAAGTCTCGCTGGGAGCATTCAGCGCCACGCCGTTCACCTGATAACTGCTTGCCGAGATCGTCTCTCCCGTGGCCGCCGTGCCCGCGCTTATGTTCGATGGCACTGCGCCGCGGTACTGATTGTCGCGCGCAAAGGCCACCTCGTCCGTCGTCACGCCCGCATAACTCGGATTGTTCGGGCCGGGAATGAATGCCCATCGACAATCGGAAAACTGGTTGCCGTAACCCGCTGCGTAGGCGCCATTCTTCCCGTTGCCGGAACTGATCTGGAAGTTGATCGTGTGCGAGGCCGATTCTCCAGTTGCGATCGTGGCCACGCCGATCAGCGGATACCAGGTTTCATCGCTTAACTCTGTCCCAAATCCATAGGACGGAGTTGTGTAGTTGGTTTGTCCGAATTGGTTATAGGGAAACTTGTCCGTGCCGGTCGTATACAGCATGAACACATCTTGATTTTGCAGCGCCTGCGGAAAACTGAAACCCGCGCCCGGACGCACGTAGCAGCCGTAGATGAATTGGTCCCCGGCATACGTGCTGCCCGTCCATGTACCGATGTTGATGGGCTGTCCGGGGCCGTCGATTTCCGCGCATGCCATCTTCGAGCTCGCCTGCGGGCCGTCGGGGCAGGATACGTTCGTCGTCGCCACCGTGCAGACATTCGGACTTGCGCATCCGTTGGGATATGCGCGGCTTGCCCAGTCGCTCGGATTGTTGTCGATGGCCAGAGATCCGAATGGCAGTACCTGCGGCCCGAATCCCGCCCCGCTGCCACGCACTGCACCCTGCAATTCTCTTCCGTCGTTCATGGGAGGGCTTGCCGACGATACCGAGGACTGCGCAGCCACAGGCAGCATTGTCCCATAAGAAATGCGGTCGATGCTCACCGCATCGTTGAAGATCGGATTGGTATAGCTGGTGGTCAGCGCAGTTCCCAGGCTGTCGAGCTTGTAGCACCCCAGCGATGGCGATTCCTGATTCGTGTATGCAAGATAGTAAACCGTCGTGTCCGTGACGTTATCCTGCAACGCAAGGTCGTGCATCCATAAGCAGGACGTCGTGTCGATCCCCTTGCGGTTGTCCACCACCACGGCCGCGCTCGGTGCCTGCTCGAAGAGCATGTCCTTGATCTCGTATGGCATGGCGGTAATGGGGTTCACCCCGCCGCCGTCGATCTTGATGCCGCCGCCAATGAACGCGCCGCCGTCAATCGTCGTTGAAGCGCAGCCCGTGTTGGTCCCGCTGCCTCCGCCGGCGTTGATCCCTTGCGATTCCGAGTCGCAGCGGAGCCCATACGGATACGAAGGCTGTGTGCATCCGCCAGCTTCGCACGTGCCGGGCTCAATCGAAGCCGGCGAATAATTCAGCTGCCCGATGGTTTCAACCCAAGAAGCCGTCTGCTCCATGCCTCCAGCGGCCAGGTAGCTAACCGGATTCATTCCCACGTTGTAGAGGTCCAGATTCGATTCCTGCTCGCCCCAGTAGCTCATTCCATAACTGCCATTGATGTTGATGTCGTGGAACGTGTGTCCGCCATCTTCGGGAAAGCTCGGAGTTACTGCCACCGCGCCCCAAACATCTGAAGCCGAGTGCGCGTGCAGCGGATAAATCGTCCACTGGCCCGTCGCGCATGTATAGGAGTAGCCCGGCATATTCGTGCCGTTCGAGCAGAACAGCCGCACCGACTCGTACTTGTCCTCGTCAAATGAGGTGATCGAGCAGCCGGTTGCGGTAGTCGACGTAGTGGTTGTGCTCTGGTGGTAGACCACCTGCTCTCCGCCCGGCGCAGAGAAACTCACGCTGAAGATCGCGCCGTTCGTAATATTGAGCGTCGCGTCGGAGCACCCCGACACGGTCATCGTTTCCAGTGGAACGTAGCGCACTGGCGACGGAAGGGTCAGCGTCACAATGCGGTCGTATCCCTCTGAAACTGCCGTGGCGCTCACCCCTGTCGCCGTCGTGGTTCCGGCAATCGTGATCGCCGCGCCGGCAGGCATGTAGGCGATGTTGCAGTTGCCGAACATGGAATTCTGCGAGGTCCCCGAGCAGTTGAATGTCGGAGTCACTGTAACCGCCTGCCCCGGCGTGGTGACTGCCGTGCCCAGGGTGCCGTAGATTGAGGGCGCAAAGATCAGCGCCGGAGTCCCTGTCTGGAATTGCAAGGTGCCGCCCGGAGGCCCGATGCCGAACCAGTTCTCTGCACCGGAGGTCACTAACGGGGAACCGATCGAAAGGTAGCCCTCCAACTCGAACCTGAATGGCCCTCCATACGTGAAGTTCAAGGCGCTGGGATTGGCCCAATAGCAGCCCGGCGTATGGTTTCCGCACTCCAGGCGAATGGTCTGCGTGTTGCCCGAGGTCCACGGATAGATGTTATTGAGGCAGTCCTGAATGTAGGGGCCAATGTCCTGCATATTCAGTTGCGCCCCATAGGCGCGAATGTCGCAAACCGGCGACGTGGCCGTAATCGACGCTTGCAGATCCGCGACGCCCGAGGGTGTAATCGACCATGTCGGCGTGCTGCTGGGCTCGCCCTCAAGGCCGCCCGCGCCGTCGGTGAGTACGCCCGCGTAGCCGCCGCTCCCGCAATTCGCCGCCGTCCATTTGCCGGTCGTCGAATTCCAGACTGGGCATTGGCCGTTTGTCACTCCAGAGTCGCTCCAATCGGCCAGATTCGTCGTTCCGATGCTCTCGCCGCCGACCGTCGAGCCGTTTCCTGTGTAGTACGCGATCTGCCCAGAGCTTCCGGAGCTTACCGTTCCCGATCCTCCTCCGCCCGATCCGCACCCCGCGCCCGTGTTTGTGATGTAGCCGGAGGTATTCACTTGCAGGCAGTTGTAGCCGCTGCTACTGGCCAGGCTGGGAAAGAGATAATAAGACCCGCCTGTGCCGTTCGGCTGGATGGAAAAGTATTTCGTGCCGGAATAAGTGCCGCCTCCGTAGACAGTAAATCCGCCCGTGCCCGACGTGCTGGTATTGTTCACGACCACCGCGCTCGAGCCTTCGGAGTCAATCTCGGTATCTCCGCCGTTGAACGCTCGCAAGTGGTACGCGTTGGCGGTCGGCGTCATGCTTTGCAGCGCGCAGGCGCTCGTGGAACTGCAGTTCCAGCGCCACGCGTCCGTCCCGCCCGCATAGATGTCCCAGCGTCCGAAGTTGTAGAAATTGCCGCTTGCGTCGATGCCGCCTACCGTCGTCTCCGCGCCGCCGCCCGAGCCAAACACCACTCCGCCCGTTCCCGACCCGTTCGACCCATTCAGCACCACCGCGCCCGTGCCCGCGGAGTTGATCACCGTCTGGTTGTTCGTACTCCCCGCCGTCGCAATCTCCGCCACCGCGCTCGGCGCCGCCGTCTGATTCGCTCCCGCAAAGCTAGGCGTTGGCTGCGAGGTGTAACCGCTGCCGCCGGCCGTCATCGTCACGCTGCCCACCGTGTAGCCGCCAGGGCAGCTCATGGAAGTGGTCGTCACCAGGTTCGCTGTCGCGGCTGCGCCGCTGCCGCCGCCGCCCGCAAAGCCCACTGATGGAGCCGTCGAGGACGTGTAGCAGCCCCCATTGTTCACCACCACGTTCGTCACCACGTTCGCGGTCCCGCTCAGGTACTGGCCCACCGAGATGCGCTGCACGTTGTCGATCAGGTCCGTGAGGTTCCAGAACTGCTCTCCGCTGGTGCCGTCGGTAAACCCGTCCTCCCAGCGATAGCCGTAATCGGTCTGAATCTCGTTCTGCAGTCCGCGCTCGTTGCCCAATCCAATGCCTAGCCGTGTGTGGTTGGTCACCGTTGCGTCCTGCTGGCTTCCGTACCAGTCACCATTCAAGCCGTTGAAACTCCTGTGAAATGTATCGAGGAAGCTGTTGCGCGTGCCGTTGTCGGTCAACTGCCCGGTGTACATGGTCCCGCCGGTCATCCAGTTGTTGTACCTGCTGCCCGTGTCCGCCACCACCTGGTTGGTAGAGTTCTCGTTGCGCAGTCCCACGATGGTGTTGTTCTGGGCGCTCGATCCCAAATGCAATGCTGTCGCGCATCCTTCTACGTCTCCGCCCGTAAACGTGTTGCCGTCGCCCGCCTGCAGATTGATTCCATACGTTCCGCCGATCGGATACCCGCCCGACGTCGGGCAATCGATGTGCAGCCGCACAAACGTGCTCGCGTTCAGCCAATCTGTCGTCGCCGCGTTCGCCACCTGGTGGCCGATCGCGTTCACCGCCGTCCCGAATCCGTTCAACGCGTTGTCCAAAAACGTTCCGCCCGTGTAATTCCCGGTTCCATCGAGCGTCATGCCCGTCTGGTTCGCGTTCCCTAGAAAATACAGGCTCTCAAGATCGATCTCCTGCGTCCGGTAAGCTGCAAATCCCTGCGCCGTCGCGCTCGAGGCCGCTGTAGTGTTAATCGCCACGTTGTCCATGTGGAAGCCGGGAGTATCCAGGGCATACGTGGGATCGCCCACCTGCACCATTGCGCCTGTGCCCGAGTACGCGAACACCGATCCGCCCTGACTGCCGCTCGCCGCCGATGTGCCGCGCAATGCGCATCCCCGCAGCGACACGTTCCGCGTCCTCGCCGTCACCACAATCTGATTGGCCGTCGTAATCGTCGCGCAGGGCAGCAGAATGGTCGTGTTCGACGTCGCGATCGTCAGGTTCGACGCCATCGTCTGGTTGCCCGTAAAATTCCGCGCGTCGCACGTCCCGCCGTAGCTCGTATTCAGCGCGTTCACGCAGGCCTGCATCTTGGCCCCAATGTCCGCGCCTGGAAACTGGTCCACCGCGAACGCCGAGCCCATGGCGCTCGTTCTCACCAGCGCGGTATACGTACCGCCGCCCGGCAGTGTTCCGCCGCCGCCGCCCACCCCGGTCCCGTAGCTCGCCGAGTTGGTCGCGTTCCACACCGTGTATCCGCCGTTGCCGTTCAGCAGATTCCCGGCGAAGAGCGTCATATCCTGTCCGCCCACCAGGTTCACCGCCGCAGCCGTGTCCCATGTGCCCGGCTCATTCACGCTCGCGGTCGTCGTCGACGAGCAGCCCACGCCGCCCTGCGTCACCGCCACGCTCGCAATCGATCCGTTCGCATTCACAGTCGCCGTCGCCTGCGCCGTGCAGGCCCCGCTGAACCCGATCGGCACACTGCTTCCATACGGATCCCATCCCAGCCCGTTCTGGCCGCCCACCGTCACCGCCGTCACAGCACCGCCTGAAGCCGCCACGGTCAGCGCCGGCGCGACCGCATTCCAAGCCGGCATCACCACCGCGTTGCGCACCGTCCAGCCCTGCGCGTTCCCGCTCAAATCCAGCACCAGCCCGGTCGGCGTTTCACCCGTGGCCGACGAATTGACCGCGTTCGCCACCACGTTATCCAGCACGTTGTTCGATCCCGCCGCCGCCGTGAATGCGTGCGCCGCCTGAATCGTCACGTTCTGCCAGCGGTTCGAGTCCGCGGTCAGCCCCGCCGGAGCCGTCACCGGCAGCGCCGGTATCGCCACGCCGGTATTCACTCCGCGAATGTCGATATTCCTGAAGTCGCTCCACTGTGGCCATTGCGCCAGATACAGTCCGCAAGTATGCGTCGAGTGCGCGCCCGAATACTGCGCCGCCATCGGGTCCGTGCCTGTCACCGCAATCTCAACGTTCTCGATCTCCGCCACCCGCAACCCGTTGCCGCCCGTGCCGGTCGCCGCCTGCATGGCAATCGCGCAATTGCCCACCCACCATCCAGCGCCCGTGCCCACCGTGCCCGTCAGCCCGTTGCCGCCCGGCGAAAAAATCGAATTCTTTTCCATCGGTCGGGCGATCGTGCAGCTTCCCGCCCCTGCCCGCCCCGCGACCGGCGCACACGACGCATCCACGCTCTGGTCCACATAAATTGTCATGTCGTGCAGCCGCGTATAGCTCAGCATGTTCCCGGCGTCCGGCCCGCTCTCCAGCACATCCTGACCGGGAAATCCCATCAGCGCCGAAACCTGTTTCCCCAATCCGCCAATCGACTCGCCGTGCCACACCAGGCTCCGCGTCTTGCATGTTCCCTCTGGAAGCGTCAGCGACACGCCATGCGCATTCGCGTATGTGAGCGCCGCTTGCAGTGCGTTCGTATCGTCCGTCACGCCGTCGCACACCGCTCCGAACTCCTTCACGCTGCGCTCCGTCTGCTGCGACCCGTTGGTCCGCAAATCCACAACCTTCACGCCATTAGGATTGCTAAAAGTGTCCGTCCCCGCGTAATTCGGCGGAATCGTCACCGCCCCATTCGTTCCCGCCGCATTGATCGCCGACTGTAGAGTTGTCTGCGTGCTCGCCGTCGTTGGCGATTCCACGCCATTGATCGCCGGCGTCGTCAACCCGCCCATCATGTTTCCCCCGGCCAGTGGAACCGCCGACGCCACCTGCGTATCGACATAGTGCTTGGTCGCCGCCTGCAGTGCCTGCGTGGGATCGGCATTCAAAATCAGTGGCCCGCTCAAGGTTCCGCCCGATGCGGTCAACAGACTTTCGGTCAGCTCCGTGATGGCTTCGTCCACGTAGTACTTGCTCACCGTCTGCACCGCCTGTGTCGCCGGCATAATCTGCGCCTGCACCTGCGCCAGCGTGGCCTGCGCCGCCGCCGGAACCACCCAGTATTGGGTGTTCACCGTCCCATCGCTCATGTAGAACACGGCGGTGTAGTACTCTCCCGCGGGCGTCGCGCCTATGTTCGGCGCGAGGTTCACGCTCACATACCCGTCCGGCGCAATCGTCGCATTCAAGGAGTCGGCGGCCACCGCCTGGCCCGTCGCGGTGGTAAACGACGGCCAGCTGACGATCAGTGTTCCCCCGCCCGGTTGCCCGTTCGCCAGGTACACCGTCCCCTGCACGGTCGTCGTGCTCACGCCTTGTGCCAATGCCACTGCCGTCAGCCCTATCGCCACGAGACACACCGCAACCGCGAGCCTCGTATAAACCAGAAATCCGTGCCCCATCCCTTTCGCGCTTTTTGCGAAAAGGGTGGGAACGTGGCCAACTTGCTGGCCCTCTGATTCGCTGACTCGCCTGCCTGGCGTCCGCAATCCTTCATTCTTCATGAGCTTCATCCCCATCGCGTCCTTCTTCCTGCTGCATTTCCTCGCGCCCCGCGAGGCCTCCAGGTCTCTACTCGCTCGGTCCCTTATTCGTTCGCGGCCAGCCAATTCGCCAACATGCACACCAGCACATGCCAAATCGCCAACTCGCGAATTTGCTAGCTCGCCTTCTCTCCGTCCTTGCCGTCTTCCGTGCTTTCGTCCCACTCCGGCTCCGATGCCAGCAGCTCCGCCCAGCTCGGACCCTCCCGCTTCTTCTTCGTTTTTGCGTCTTCCTCTGCCTTGGCCTTGTCCATAAGCGACAAAACAATCTCCGCGCCGCGTATGTCCCCTGAACTTGCCTTGGCCACGAGTCTCTTCGCAAACTCCTTGCTCTTCTTCTTCACCTCTGCCTTCACAGCCTTCCGCAGCGCCTTCTTCGCGCCCTTGGATGTCTTGCATTGAGCAATACGTAGTCTGAACCAGGCACCACAGT
>CAVXOO010000130.1:0-11845 GCA_963762945.1 uncultured Acidobacteriaceae bacterium
GTCATCGCTTGGGATCATTGCCGCAAATGCCGATTCCGGCATGGGAGGATTCAAGGCGGTCTTCTATGGGGCGCGCTGCCTGATACGGCATAGTGACCCATACAATCCTGCCGTGTTGCAGCAGGTCTATGCGTCGGAAGGCGGAAAGTTTTCCCCGAAGCCAGCCGACGCGTTCCTGTTTCGCCGCGCGATGCTGATGTGCGTCAATCTGCCCACATCTCTGCTTCTCGTGGCGCCGTTTGCCGTCCTGCCGTGGAAGGCTGCCGCCCTGATTTGGATGGTGCTGCTCGTGACCGGTCTCTTAGTGGCAGCGTTCCTGATGTGGGCGATCGCCCGGGATTACGCCCTGAAGCCTGCGACCCTCCTGATCAGCCTTCTGATCGCGAACGCGGAGATCCTTCTTGGACTGGGAAATCTTGCCGGGATTGCCGTCGCCCTCTGTGTCGTCGCGGTCTGGTGCCTGTTTCAAGAGCGCTTTGTGCGCGCCGGCGTGATTTGCCTGGCCATCAGCCTCGCCCTCAAGCCTCACGATGCCGGTTTGATTTGGCTGTTTTTTCTTCTCGCGGGGGGTGTTTATCGCAAACGGGCCTTGCAGTCTATTGCGATAGCCGCCGCTCTGGCACTACCTGCTGTTCTCTGGGTTGCTTCCGTTTCTCCCCAGTGGCCGCAGGAGTTGCGTGCGAATCTAAATGTGCTCGCGGCACACGGCAGCGTAAACGATCCCGGTCCTGATTCGCTCACATTCCGCTCCGCGGACACCGTGATCAGCCTGCAGTCATCGTTCAGCCTCATACGTGACCAGCCGCGCTTCTACAACCTGGCCAGCTATTTGACCTGCGGATTGCTTCTTTTGGTCGGCGCCACGCGCGCGCTCAAATCGCGCTTGACGAAAGAAAATGCGTGGATTGCGCTTGCTGCAATTGCTCCGCTTTCGATGCTGCCTGTATACCACCGGGCCTACGATGCCAAGTTACTCTTGCTTGCAGTACCTGCGTGTGCGTTGCTGTGGCGTGAAGGCGGATGGCTGAAATGGCTTGCCGGCTCGATCACGACACTGGCCATCGCGAGCACGTCGGACGTTCCCGTAACATTGCTCCTGGGCGTCATGAAGAACATGAAAGACATCGACAGCGTGTGGGGAAGGTTGCTGACGGCCTTTGTCTTTCATCCCGCTCCGCTGGTTCTTTTGGCCACTGGCAGTTTCTACCTCTGGGTCTATTTCCTGCGCACAGCCCAGGAAAAGACGGGATTAGCAGACACGCGTGAACCGCCCGGAAGTTCCTCGGCGGCGAATCGCGGAGGGAGCCTTTGATGGGGAGGAAGGCCTCGCCTTCGGCGCAGAAGATGCGAGGCTTGCCAGGTAACTCCTCCTGCTTCAGGGATCGTCATAAAATGGCAACGCTGCACGAAGGGACGAGAGGCTGGAAATGACGAGCGCATATCGTAATAGCGCGCTTTGGGTGCTTGTTTCGCTCGCAATCTCGATCCTATGGGGCGTATCGATCGGGCGCGGAGGAAACGCATGGCTCGATTTCCGTGCTGTGTACGCCGGCACCCGTTGTCTGATCCATCAGCATAATCCCTACAACGCGGGCGAACTCGAACGCGAATATCTATCCGAGGATGGGCAGCGCCCTCCGGACTCTCCGCAATATTCTCAGGCGATCGTGTACTGCATCAATCTTCCCACCACATTCGTTATTGTGGCGCCATTTGCATTGCTATCTTGGGGGCCCGCGCACATTCTCTGGATGCTCGCAACAGGCTCAGCCTTCGCTCTTGCCATCCTCCTCATGTGGCACGCCGGCTGGAGACATGCGCCGCATGTTTCCACCTTCCTTGCCTGCATTCTTGCCGCGGATTGCGCATTCATCTTTGCCGCGGGCAATCCCGCTGGAATCGTAGTGGGGCTTGGCGGAATCGCGGTGTGGTGTCTACTCGAAGACCGCTTTGTATGGATTGGGGTGATCTGCCTTGGTCTCAGCCTTGCGATCAAACCGCACGATAGCGGATTTATCTGGCTGTACTTTTTGCTGGCCGGCGGCGTCTACCGCAAGCGGGCATTACAAAGCGCGCTCATTACGGCGGTGATTGGTCTGGCCGCATTGCTATGGGTATCGTATGTGGCGCCGCACTGGATGCATCAGTTAAACGCCAACCTTGCCACAACCTCGGCGCACGGCGGCATCAACGAGCCAAGCCTGAACTCTGCTTCCGGCCGCTCTATCTATACCGTCGTCGATCTTCAGGCCGCCGTCAGCATCTTCCGCGACGATCCGCGCTTCTATAACATCGTTAGTTATCTGATCTGCGGGACACTATTACTTATTTGGTTAATATGGACCCTGCGGACGCGCTTTCAACTCCGCAGGGCCTGGTTTGCGCTGGCCGCCGCCATAGCTTTTGAGTTATTGATCACTTATCACCGCCCATGGGATGCCCAGCTCACAATGCTGGCCATTCCTCCTTGCTGCATGTTATGGGCTCGGCGAGACTGGCGGGGGAGATTCGCATTCGCGACCACCGCCGCGGCGATCCTGTTTGCCGGGGTGATTCCGCTGGCGGCTTTCAGAATGCTGGCCAATTCTTACGAAGCGGGCGCGACACGGTTTGGTGGGCAGCTACTTACCGTCGTCCTGAGACGGCCAGAGCCGATTGCCTTGTTGGCCATGGGCATATTCTACCTTTGGGCATATGTCCCGCACGCCCGTCCATTGCAGCCCACCCAGGCGCTCGGCCCGGCAATACCGCGGCAAAGTCCGGACTTGAGTGCCCTTGATGCTTTGAGAACGGGAGATCGCCGCAATGGACATTGAGCTGAGTATCGTCATGCCCTGCCTCAACGAGGCCGAGACGCTTGCAGCGTGCATCGAAGCTGCGTGGTGCAGTGCCCCAGATAAGACTGCGAAATCGAATGGCTTCGCGCGTTTCACCTCAATGGCGCCCATCGATAGCCGATGATATGATCCTGCCATGGCCGGCAGCGACACGGCGTTGGAAACCCAGAAAGCCTCGTCAACCGATGCCGGCGGATGCGCCGGAGGTCCGAAGCATGGGCTCATCGCACAGGTCCTTCGCGGCGCCGAACAGCAAGATATCTTGCTCCTGTTGACGCTTCTCGCATTTATGTTGTTCTGGTACGGCTTCCTGCTGGGGCTTCCGCCAATCAAACCCAAGACCGATCTGGTTTTCAACAGCATGTTGGATCACCTTCTCCACGGGCGGTTCGATGTGGACCCAGGAATCGTGGGAGACGAGGGGTTTCTGTCAAAGGGTCATGTATATGCATATTGGGGGATCTGGTGCGCGCTTCTGCGGCTTCCGCTGTGGATCTTCGGCCGTATCAACATCGATATGACAGTGTGGTCCTGCCTGGCGGCCGTTTGCCTGGCAGCCATGGCAAAATTGCGCACCGTGCTGCTGCTGCGAAGACACGGAGCACAGAACCAAACTGCCAGGCACGCCGTTCAAATGATGCTGGCCTACGTTGTATTGGGCGGAAGTGAAATCGGCTTTTTGAAAGCCATCATCTATCAGGAAGTCGTGCTCTGGGCAGTCGCGTTCGCCGCAGTTTTTGTCTATTTCGCAATCAAAGGTCTGGTCACTCAGCGCTTTGATGCGGGCACTTTGAGCGCGATGGCGCTGTCTGCAGGCCTCGCGCTACTGACGCGCGTTACTACTGCAATCGGTCTGATTCTGGCGCTCGGAATGTTGTTGCTGGTGCTAACTTGGCAATCCAGCGCGACGACTGAAGATGGACATCGGCGGCCGATCCAGGACTGGCTGAGATCGCTCCTCAACCGGCGTATTCTCATACCGCTCGGAATCCTAGCCGTCTGTATTGTCCTGACCGCCGTTGTGAATTACTTCCGATGGGGAAATCCGCTCACGTTCGCCGATTTCAAGTTATACATCATGAAGATTAAGTATCCAGACCGGGTGCTGCGCGACGACATCTATGGCATGTTCAACCTCAAGCGCATTCCGTTTACTTTGATCTATTACTTTCTACCGATCTGGGCATATCAAACAGACAGCGGCAATTTTCTCTTCGAGCATACGCAAACTCGGCTTTTTGACTGTGTCGAATTGCCCCCGAGTACTTTGTTCCTTACCGATCTGCTGCCTCTGTGTCTGATTGCGCTCTTGATTGTCGCGCTATGGTCCCGCCGCTCTCGAAGCCTTCCGCCCGCTCGTCAGTGGGTGGCGATTGCGGTGGGTCTTGCTTTCCCCGGCATTCTTATGCTGACCTACACCTACGTAGCCTACCGCTACCGCATGGAGTTTTATCCGGAGATCGACTTTCTCGCGTTCCTGGGGTTATACATGGTCCTCATGGATGATAGTTTGCGTGCCATCTATGCACGCCACCGGGTCTGGATCGAGGCGGCGTTGATCGTCAGTGTGGCCGCCAGTTTTGCAAGCCTGCTTCTCTATGTCTTTACGCCCTTTGGGCCTGCTCAGGATCTTCTTCACCGCGGGCTTGTGCATGGCGGACGCTTCATCTGGTATTGATTTCGCCGCGGCGCTGCGCGAGGCACGCAACGGAATCTCCCCGCCTGCTCCAGCGCGTCGGGCTGCGGTTTTTGCGGGCGCGAATCTCGAGGTGTTTAGGTCATGATCAGCGGAAAACGAATCGCGGTAGTGATGCCGGCGTATAACGCCGAAAAGACGCTGGAACAGACGGTGCGCGAACTATCGGACGTGGTGGACATCAAGATCCTCGTCGACGACTCGAGCCGGGACAAGACCGCGGAGCTTTCGCGCCAGCTGGGCGTCGCGACCTTCATCCACGACGCCAATTACGGATATGGACGCAACCAGCAGACCTGCTACCGCGAGGCGCTCAAGGCCGGCGCGGACATTGTGGTGATGGTGCATCCCGATTACCAGTACACGCCGCTGCTGGTTCCGGCCATGGCGGGCATGGTGGCGAGCGGCGTCTACGATATGGTGCTCGGGTCGAGAATTCTGGGCGGAGGCGCGCGCAAAGGCGGAATGCCTTTGTATAAATATGTTTCAAACCGCTTGCTGACGGCCTTTCAAAATATTTTTCTGGGCGTAAAGCTGTCGGAATATCACACCGGGTTCCGTGCCTTTTCGCGCGAGCTGCTGGAGGCGCTGCCGCTCGAAGAGAACTCCGACGATTTCGTCTTCGACAACCAGATGATCGCGCAGGCGGTGATGTTTGGCTTCCGCATCGGCGAGATCTCCTGTCCAACGAAGTATTTTAAGGAGGCGTCTTCCATCAATTTCACGCGCAGCATGAAGTACGGTCTGGGGGTATTGGCCACGACGGCGAGCTTCGTGGCGCACAAGATGGGCATCGTCCGGCTGCCGCGCTTTGACGCACGGGGGAGAAAGCTGCCGCGGGAGTATTACTCGCAGATACGGTAGTGTTCGGATTTCATGCAATCAGCCGGCGCCCCGAATCGGGCGCGGGGCGCAATTGGATCGTTGATACCGTATCGAGAGATATAAACCCGTAGTGTGACCCCAGGCACATGCCCTTTACGGTCGTCACGCGACAATAGGTCTATGCATCCCGGCGTCCCCGTGTTCGGCCGGGAGAGGAGATTTGAACTTATGAGCGATCTCGCCACACTGGCTGAAGCCGTTGCCGTTGATCCGCTTGTCGGTCACCCCGCAGATTACCACGTCTTTCATCAGTTCATCGAACGCTGCAAAGCACTGCCGGCCATCACCACCGCCGTGGTGTGGCCATTGAGCGAGGTGGCGTTGAAGGGCGCAGTGGAAGCCGCTGCGGCCGGCATCATCGAGCCCACGCTCATCGGCCCCGGCGCCGCGATGAAGGCGCTGGCTGCAAAGATCGGCGTCGATATCAGCGCGTTCCCCGTCGTGGAAGCCGAGACCGAGTCCCAGGCCGCCACGGCCGCCGTGGTGATGTGCCGCGCGGGCAACGCGCAGGCGCTCATGAAGGGCAGTCTGCACACCGACGAGTTGCTCAAGCCGGCCCTGGCGCGCGACACGGGCCTGCGCACCGCGCGCCGCGTCTCCCACGTCTTCATCATGGACACGCCGGCCTACGCGCGCACCCTTCTCATTACCGACGCGGCCATCAACATCGTGCCCGATCTCGAAGGCAAGGTCGATATTGTGCAGAACGCCATCGACCTGGCGCATGCGCTGGGAATTCCCGAGCCCAAGGTGGCGCTGCTCTCGGCCATTGAAACCGTGAATCCCAAGATCCAGTCCACGCTCGACGCGGCTGCGCTGTGCAAGATGGCCGACCGCGGCCAGATCACGGGCGGCATTCTCGACGGACCGCTGGCCTTCGACACCGCGGTGAGCCAAAAGGCGGCAACCATCAAGAATCTGGTCTCCCCGGTTACCGGGCAGGCCGACATTCTGGTGGTTCCCGATCTCGAAAGCGGCAACATGCTGGCCAAGCAGTTGGAATACCTGGGCGGCGCGCAACTGGCCGGCATCGTGCTCGGCGCACGCGTACCCACCATCCTCACCAGCCGCGCGGATTCTGCGGAAACGCGTCTCGTCAGTTGCGCCGTCGCGTCGCTGCTGCACTACGCGGCGCATCCGGCCGTGAAGGTATAGCCCCGCGGCTTCATTCGCAATAGAGAACGGACGCTCGGTATTTTGCGAGCGTCCGTTTTTTTGTGAATTTCAACAGATTTTGACGATCCGCGGGTGCGCACCGCGAAACCCACGCCGCCGGCGAAGCATCTTAGCAATACGCGACAAACGCGGAACGCCGTTCCCCGGCGGATTCCGAATGTGCGCATTCCGCGCACTTACATGGAGGTTTTATGTCGACCCAAACCACTCCGCAGCCCCCGCATCGTTCAGAAGCGGACAGGCACGATAACCCGGATGGATTCACTCCCGAACAGGTGAAGACCCTATCGAGCGCGCTGAATCCGCTGCTGGCGGATTTTTTCGCACTGTATCTCAAAACCAAGAATTTTCATTGGCACATGAGCGGCCCGCATTTCCGCGACTACCATCTGCTGCTCGATGAGCAAGCCGATCAGATCTTCAAAGTCACCGACGATATTGCGGAGCGGGTGCGCAAGACCGGCGGAGTGACAATTCGCTCCATCGGCCACATTGCGCGGCTGCAACGCATTAAGGACAACGACTACGAGTTTGTGCCGGCGCACGGCATGCTCGAGGAACTGGCGGCCGACAACCAGGCCCTGGCGCAGAGCCTGCGGGGGGCGCACCAGGTCGCGTCCGACGCCAACGACTACGCGACCACCAGCCTGATCGAAGTTTGGATCGACGAGGCCGAGCGGCGCGCCTGGTTTCTGTTTGAGTCAACACGGTAAGGGGGAGGCTCGGACTCTCGATCCGCGCTCAAGCCGATCTGCGTTAGAGCCTGCAGCGCATCTGGTCTGCCTCGCCCAACAGGCAGTCAGCGGACGTGGTGCGCCTTCATGTGGGGCACATATTTCTGGTCTTCGCTGAGGATGTGGTCGAAGAAATAGTCCTTGAGACGGATCATCACTTCAAGCGAAGGCGCAGGCACAGTGCTGTCGCGATAAAGCTGCCGGGTGGTGTTGATCCACACGCCCATCTCTTCGTGCTCGCGTTTGTGCGCGGCGGCCTCCGGATATTCGGTGCGGGCAAACATCTCCTCCTCGCGGACGAAGTGGTAGTGCGCGTAATCCATCAGCCGGTCGAGAATGCCGTCGAGCTTCTCGCGCCCGCTTCCGGCCAGGATGGCGTCGTAGAGCTCGTTGATGATCTGCACCATCTTCTTGTGATCGGCGTCGAGGGCTGCCACGCCAACGCTGAGTCGATCGTTCCAGACCATGAACGGCATGTGCGCAATCTCCTTGCTTTCCGATCTGCCGGCCTCGTTGAAAACGGGCGCGGAGCGGGCACCGGGGCGCGGCCCGGTTGATTCATCGGCGGAAGCGGCGCAAAGATGAATGCCCAGCTCGCCCCCACGCTCCTCTCGCGCTCCGGTCTCTTCTCTGCGAAACTTGAAGTATGTCCCCATCCCTGCCCGCGCTGATCCCATCATTGATCTTTGACCTGGACGGTACCTTGACCGATTCGAAGCCCGGTATCCTCGCCTGCCTGCGCGAAGTGCTGGAGGCGCGCAAGATGCACGACTGCGGCCCTCTCGATCGCTTTATCGGGCCGCCGGTGGAGCAGTGGAGCCAGGATTTGCTGCCCCACGGCAGCGCGGAAGATCGCGCGGCGCTGGCCCGCGACTACCGCGCATGCTACGACCGCGTGGGCTGGAGCAACAACTCGGTTTATCCCGGCGTGGCTGCAATGCTGGACGAACTGCGCCGCGACGGTTTTCCGCTTTACGTGTGCACCTCGAAAAACGAGAATTTTGCGGTGCGCATTCTGGAAAAATTTGCCATCGCGCCTTATTTCCGCGCCATCTACGGCGACAAGGCCGACTACGCGAGCCACAGCAAAACCGATCTTCTGGCGCACCTGCTCGCCGAACAGGCAATCGACCGCGCGCACGCGTGGATGGTGGGCGACCGCAGCTTCGATATCGAGGCCGCGCACGACAACGGCATTCGCTGCCTGGCCGCGGGCTGGGGATACGGCACGCCGGAAGAATGTGCGGAGGCCGATGCCGTTGCGGCCACGCCCGCCGAGGTATTGGAACTTGTTTGCGCCGGCGCGTCCCAGGCCGCGGCAGCGCCGGCCTCGCAATGCGCGACGCGCGGCGGCATTTGACCTTTGCTTCGGCTAGAGCGTCTATGATGGGGCTGGCCGGATCTGTGATCGCCTTGCCATTGCTTTATTAGAGGAGGCGCCGAAACCGATGTCCACCACCGCCCTATTCCCCATCGCCGCCGCCGCAGGCGGTAGTTTTCTCACCGAATCACGCATGCCCGGTGAGATTCTTCACTCCTGAAGACCTCAGCGAGGAGCAGCGCCAGATCGTAGCAACAGCAGCCCGCTTTGGGCGCGAGGACATTTTGCCCCGCGCCGCGGCCGTCGAAGCGAAAGAACCCGGCGTGATGCAAGCGCTGCTGCGCCAGGCCGCCGATCTGGGATTCACCGCCGCCGATATCCCGGAAGAGTACGGCGGCCTGGCGCTCGACAAGGTAAGCTCCACGCTCATCACCGACCACATCGCGGTTCTGGCCAGCTTCTCCACTGCATTTGGCGCGCACGTCGGCATTGCCACGCTGCCGCTCGTATGGTTTGGAACGGAAGAGCAGAAGCAGCGATACCTGCCCAAACTCGCGGCGTGCGAGTGGATCGGGGCCTATGGACTTTCCGAAGCCAGCTCCGGCTCCGACGCCATGAACATCCGCACTCGCGCCGTGCTTTCTGCCGACGGCACGCACTACATCCTGAACGGCGAAAAGCAGTGGCTTACCAACTGCGGCACCGCGGGGCTCTATACGGTTTTTGCGAAAATCGACGGCGAAAAATTCTCCGCGTTTCTTATCGAGCGCGGCACGCCGGGACTCAGCGTGGGCGCAGAAGAGCACAAGCTCGGCATTCGCGGCTCGTCCACCTGCCCGTTGGTTTTGCAGGATTGCAAAATTCCCAAAGAGAATCTTCTGGGCGAAGCAGGCAAAGGCCATCGCATCGCCTTCGGTGTACTCAACGTGGGCCGCTTCAAGCTGGGCGTGGCCTGCGTGGGCGGCGCGCGCCATGCGCTCAGAGATATGATCCGCTACGCCAAGGAGCGCCGCGCCTTCGGCAAATCGATTGCCGAGTTCGGCATGATCCAGCGCAAGATTTCCGAGTCGGCAACCGAACTCTACGCAGCGGAAAGCATGGCCTACCGCACGGCCGGCCTCATCGATGCGCGCGCGGCAAAGCTCGCCGCGGAAAATCCCGGCAAACCGGTGGACGCCGCGCGCAATATGGAAGAGTATGCGATCGAGTCTTCCATTCTGAAAGTTTATGGCTCGGAGATGTTGTCCCTGGTTTCCGACGAGTTGGTGGCCACGATGGGCGGCTACGGCTACACCGAGGAATATCCGGCGGAGCGCACCTATCGCGACGCGCGCATCAATCGCATCTTTGAAGGCACCAACGAAATCAACCGACTGATCATCACCGGCTGGATGATGAAGCGCGCCATCAGCGGCAAGCTCCCGCTGCTCGCCGCCATCAAGCGCGTGATGGACGAGGTGACGGAGCCGCTATCTTTCGATGGCGCGCAGGGACCGGACGAGCCGCTGGAGCGCGAAGCAGAAGTGTTGTCCAAAACCAGAAAAATTACCCTCTTTGCCGCAGGCGTGGCCACCCAGCGTTACATGACCGCGCTCGAAAACGAGCAGGAGATTGTCGCCGATCTCGCCGACATGATCGGCCAGGTGTACGCGCTCGAATCGGCGCTCTTGCGCGCGCGCAAGCTGGCCGCGGCGGGACGCAATTCGGCCGAGGCGGCCGCGGCCATGACCGGCCTCCTAGCCGACGAAACCATGGCCCTGGCCGAGCGGGCTTCGCGCCGTGTCCTTGCCGCCTGCGCCGAAGGCGACGCGCTCACCACGCAACTCGCCATCCTGCGGCGTCTGTCGCGCTTCACTCCGGCAGACGCCGTGGCTCTGAGCCGCACCGTGGCCAAACACGCCATCGCGCTCGAACGCTACCCGATTTAAGATCTGCTTTTCATGCCCATGACCATCGTTTCCAATGATCGTCCTACCCTCCGCATGGCTCTCGATGCCGCCCAGAAAGTTCTCGCCGAGGGCCCGCATCCTGCGCGCGCGCGGCGCGATGCCGAGACGCTGCTCCTCGACGCGCTGCGGCAGAATGCGCCTGAAGCCAACCCAGCGTGGCTGATCGCGCACGACGCCGACGCACTCGCGCCCGATCGGGCCGCCGCATTTTGCGATGCCATCGAACGCCGCCTCGCCGGCGAACCCATCCAGCACATCGTCGGCGAAGCCGAGTTCTACGGCTTGCCGTTCCTCGTGAACCGCGACGTGCTGATTCCGCGGCCGGAGACGGAGTTGCTCGTCGAAAAGGCGATGGCGTTGGCTGAAGAGTTGAGATTCAGCGCCGACATGCCAGGGCCGCGCATTGTCAACGTGGGCACGGGCTCGGGCGCTATCGCCGTAACGTTGGCGCACAAGTTGCCGTTCGCCGCAATCACGGCCACCGACATCTCCGCGGCGGCGCTGGCCGTGGCCCGAGCCAACGCCGCACGCCACGCCGTGGCCGATCGCGTGCGCTTTCTTGAAGGCGATCTGCTCGCGCCCGTCGCCGGCGAGCTATTCGATCTCGTGGTTTCCAATCCGCCCTATGTGCCCGAGAGCGATCGCGCCACGCTCGACGTTGAAGTGCGCGACCACGAGCCGCCGCAGGCGCTCTTCGCCGGCAGCGACGGCCTTGACCTCTATCGCCGGCTGCTTCCCGAGTCGTTCGATGTGCTCACCGCCGGCGGAATCCTTCTGCTCGAAATCGGCTACGGCCAGCAGCAGGCACTGCACGCGCTGCTTAGGAAAGAAGGGTTCATCGGAATCGAGTTTTTCGCCGATTTTCAGGGCATTCCCCGCGTCGCCGTGGCGCGGCGGCGCTGAATCCGCCTCAAACCCTTCCCCGGTCCGCTATTCTAGAATTTCTCGAAAGGAATCCTCACATGCCCTCGTCCAAAGGTTACGGAACACACGACGCACAATCCCCGCTTGCGCCCTACGCTTTCAGCCGCCGCGAGCCCGGGCCGACCGAAATCGTTATCGACACTCTTTTCTGCGGCGTTTGCCACACCGATCTGCACATGGTCCGCAACGAGTGGGGCGGCGCCATCTACCCCATGGTGCCGGGCCACGAAATCGTCGGCCGCGTCATTGCTGTGGGAAGCTCGTCCAAAAAGTTCAAGGCCGGAGACATCGCGGCCGTGGGCGTCATCGTCGATTCCTGCCGC
>CAVXOO010000131.1:0-4468 GCA_963762945.1 uncultured Acidobacteriaceae bacterium
CGCCTACATTCGGAAACGTCACTACATATGTCCCGGTGTCGCCTGCCTGGACAATCAATCTGGGTTGTTGGGTCCCGTACTTATCAAGGAAGTGGGCGCCATCCCAGCGGTGTGGCACATGCGCGTCGTCTACCAGTTGAATTCCTGAAAGCTCGCCCGCGCCGCCTGCCGAGAGCGTGGCCTCGTTTCCCTGATTCACGAACGTAAATGTGCAAACGGCGCTGTTGCCGTTGTGCGCGCAGCCGGTGGACGTATACACGCGCGGCCCCCACGCCAGCGTGCCCGATCCCACCGCCGCGCTGCCGGTTCCCGTTGTGTTTGTGGGCGTTGTGGCCGTGCTCTTGTTGTTGCCTGGCCTGTAAGCGGTTCCGGCTGCTGGCGGAGTCGATGTTGCGGATGCCGCCGAAGTCGGGAGCGCTGTTCCTGCGTGGGTGGCGGTCATTCCCGGCTTTTGCGTTGTTGCTGCCGTTGTTCCCGCCTTCCTGTTCTGCGCCGCCTGCTGCGCAGCTAACCGCCTCTCTTCCGCAGCCTGTTTCGCAGCGGCCTGCTGCGCCGCCCTTGCCTGCGCCTTCTGTTGTGCGGGCGTGAGCGCAGAAGTTGCATTTGGCGCCGTCTGTGCGCCGGCTGACAAACAGGCAAAGACAACGATCGCAGCCGTCCAAGAGGCCCACCTCCGGGCCGACGGACAGTTTAATGAGTGGGACATAGTTCCTCCTTGGGGATGGGCATCGGGGAAGGCCGGCCCGGCTGGCTCAATCTGCCTGTTTCGTTTTTTTGCGCGCAATGCTTACGGTTGGGGAAAGGCGTCGATCCGGCGTGGGCGCTGGTGGCATCGGGGGCACCCATCTTCCGGATCAGTCTAGTCCCACAGGATTCCGAATAGCAAGAATCCATCGTGGATGAAGGTGAATTCTCCCGAAGTCATTTCGCGGGTCCATGGCCTATCCGACCAGGCCACCCGGCTGCTTCGTCTTATTCGCATAGACGGAGATCTTCAAAGCTTAGTTTCCGCGAGCATACGATTCTCATGCACATTGTTCACGGCGCGTTCCGGTGGGCGTGGGCGTGCCGGCGATCAAATTGGACAAGATGACGGTGGGAGGGCACCGGGAGATAGGCGCGGGCGCGAAAAGCAAACGCAGATCCTTCGACTCGCCCTCGCTTTGCGAGGGCTCGCTCAGGATGACAACTCTGAGTGAGGCGAAAACATATTGGGATGAGGCGTAAGCGTTTGAATACCGGCTCTACGTGTGCCGGTTGTACTCGGGCGGGCCGGCCATGATCATGCCGCTCTTCTGGCGGCCGTGGATGTACCAGCAGCACCAGCCGGTCTCCAGCCTGTTGTCACCGGAGGCGGAAAGGTCGTTGTAGACAACATTTCCGTAGAGGTAAATCTTCTCGGCCCACTCCTCGATGCGCTGTGCCTCCTCGGGGTTCTCGCAAACCGTTTTCACTTCGTCGCGGCTGAAGGTCTTGATGCCGACCGATTCGCCGGGCAGCAGAATGGTGGGCGCGACGGGGGGGCGGGGCGCGGTCTTGAAGATCGGCGCACGCGGCAGCTCGGTCTCATCGCGAACGATGGCGATGCATTCGGCGAGTGAAAGGACGCGGGCCGGAGAGCGGCCGCGATTGGTGGCCACGATGGAGAAGCTGTTGGTAGAGCCGGGCACAGGCGCGGCCGAGACGAGAAGCCAGGGGCGCTCGGCCTTGGCAAGGTTCTCGGCAATGAGCAGCGCCGCTCTGGCGGCATCGGCGGCGGCCTGGGCATTTTCTTCGGCGTACTGCGACTGGCGCTCGATTTTGCGCAGCGCAGCGACGGCCAGCCAAGCAAAGACGGCCGCGACTACCAGGAGAAGCACCTCGGACATCCATTTGAGCCGATCCGGCAACGACCACGGCGCGGGCGCCGGCGCGGGAGTGGCAATGCTGATGCGGGGCGGCGGATAGTCGGAGGGCAAGATGGTGGAATCCGGGATTGTGGAAGTGCTGGTGGCAGGCCTCGCGGGCACTGTGGTGGTGGCTGGCCGCGTTGCGGTCGCCGGCCTGCTGTCCTGTGCCAGGCACACGGCGGGCACAAACGCCAAAAGAATCAACGCAGCAGCAGGGAAATGAAACTTCAGGTGCATGCCGACACTCTAGCACAGCGGGGATGGGTTGGTGGACACGCTCGATCCGGTCCGCGCGACCCCTGAATCAGGCTGGACACCGGTCCAGGATTCCCAGGTTGCGGGCCATGCGCAAGGGGATGCGCATGGCGATCTTCTCCTCATTGCCGAGAGTGAGAACGATGTAGCTGCGGAAGAAGCGCTTGGCTCTGCCGAGCTGAATTTCGTTCCATGGGATGCGCAGCGGCGGATGAGCGATGCGCAACGGAAACAAAACGGATGCGTAGAGCGCATCGCCGGCTACGGTCAGGCGAATCACGCTGGAGTATTTGGTCCAGAAACGCATATGCACCGTGTAAAAAAACGGGCCAGCGGACTTCGTTTCGCCGTATGGGTTGGATTGGCGTTTGAAGCGCCTGCCGAGAGAGAACCAGCCGCTTTGGAGGCTGATCAAGAAGCTCGCAGCGCACATAACAATAATGCAAAAGAGGGCGATGCCCAGAGCAGATGTTAGAGAATCGTTGATCGTGCTGGCTTGCATAACTTACGCAGCTCTCTCTCCGCTTCTCGCCTTGGGCTTGGAAGCTTTCCGCGCCGCCTTGAGAAGCACCCGCAGAGCTTCATTCACCGCATCGGCATCGGGGAATGCCGCAGCCACATCAGGCGCCAGCGTCACCATGACAACGTCCTTCGGGAAGCGAGCTGCGTATTTGCCACGAACGCCGCCGGTCATGTCGTATTCGGGGCGCATCGTTTCTTTGAGCTTCGTCATATTTCCTTACACACCCACAGGAAACGGCTTGGGACTGGATTCTTCGGGGTTGACGCCCGTGCGCCAGCGCTCGAAGCGGCCCTGCAGGAGGCTCATCAGGCCCGTATACCAGTAGCCGACCACGAAAAGAATCAGGAACGGCGCGGTGAAGTAGTTCTGGTTCGAGAAGGTGTAGAGGATGCAGAGGAAAAAGTAGAAGCCGAGCAGCATCTCGATCCACGGAGCCAGCTTGAGGCGCTTGCGGTATTTGGCGGCCTGGGATTTTTCGCCCTTCTGCGCCACGCGGTATTTGGGCGTGCGCACAAAGGGGCTCTTGATGCCGAACAAAGCCTCCAGCACAGCCTTAGTATTTGTCACGGTGAGGCCGATGCCGACAGCCATGAGAAGCGGCAAATAAAGGATGGTCCTCTTCCAGGTCTTGGGGAAAAGTTCGCGCTCGCTCATCACGTAAAAGACCGCGATGGAGAAGGTGGACGCGGTGAACAGCGGCACATCGATGAGCAGCATCTGGAACCAGCCCTGGTAAAAACGGCAGATCATGGCGGGCATGATGAAGGCCGTCATGATAACCATGAGCGGGTAGCTGAGGTTGGCCGTGAGGTGATAGACCGATTCGATTTTATTGCGGCGCGAGGTATTGGAGCGGAAGACCTGGGGCAGAATCTTGATGCTGGTCTGGATGAGTCCCTTGGCCCAGCGCGCCTGCTGGGTCTTGAAGGCGGTCATCTCGATGGGCAACTCGGACGGGCACTCGACATCGGGCAGGTACTTGAAGCGCCACCCGGCAATCTGCGAGCGGTAGCTCAAGTCGGTGTCTTCGGTGAGGGTGTCGTGCTGCCAGCCGCCGCCGTCTGTGATGGCCTGGCGGCGCCACATGCCGGCCGTGCCGTTGAAGTTGAAGAACTCACCTCTGCGGACACGCGCGCCGTGCTCCAGAACAAAATGGCCGTCAAGCAGGATGGCTTCGATCTGGGTCAACATGCTGTAGTCGCGGTTCAAGTGCGACCAGCGGGTCTGCACCATGCCGACTTCAGGCTCGGCGAAGTGATGGATCACCTTCATCAACCACTCGGGCGGAGGCACGAAGTCGGCGTCGAAGATGGCGACGAACTCGCCCTTGGCCACTTTGAGGCCGGCATCGAGAGCACCGGCCTTGAAGCCGTGGCGGTTGGTGCGGTGAACATAAATGATCGGGTGGCCGAGCGCGGCGTAGCGATCGACGATCGAGGAGGCGACGGCCGTGGTCTCGTCGGTGGAGTCGTCGAGCACCTGGATTTCGAGCTTCTCGCGCGGGTACTCCATGGCGCAGACGGCTTCGATGAGGCGGTCGATGACGAACTGCTCGTTAAAGATCGGCAACTGGATGGTGACGTGGGGCAGCTGGTCGAAATGGCGCGGCGGGTTGGGGTCGTAATTCTTCTTGTATTTGAAGTACTGGTAACACATGGTGTAGCGGTGAATGCCATAGAAGGAGAGCATGATCATTACCGCGAAGTAAGGCAGCAGCATGCAGACGTCGAACCAGTTCCAGTGGTAGAGGCCCTTGAAGGTCTGATCGGCGTACTGCATTTTAAGGTAGTGGCGGAAGCTG
>CAVXOO010000132.1:0-5897 GCA_963762945.1 uncultured Acidobacteriaceae bacterium
TGCGCGTGGGCTGAGATGGGGTCATGGTTTCACCTCAATTTGCAGGTTTCAGCTGTTAGCTTTTTGCTCTTAGCTTCGGGGCTTCTCGGGCCTGATTTCAAGCGAAAAACGATGTCCAGTCGGGGCGAGCCGAACGCACCTTCAACCATTGATCCTATCGCTTTCGCTTAACTGCGGTCTTCGCCCCACGGAAATGAGCCAGGGCCTGCTCACACTATTGGGATGGTGGCGACGGGAGCATTGTTCCTCAAGCCCTGCTCGCTGCCCACGTTCCTGGCTTTCGTGCGCGAGCACTTCCCAGCGCAACTCGCGGCCTACGAGCGGCGCTACTCGACGAGCGCATTCGTCTCGCCGGCCTATAGGAAGCGAGTCGCAGAGCTGGTCGAGGCCATCCGCCGCGAGTTCAAGCTGGGGAAACGGTACTCGTTCGAAGATTCGGCCCAGGGCGCCGCGGCAGAGGGAAATCCGGCGGTGGAGTTGCAGCCCTGGCTGCCGTTTGGGCAGGCTTAGGCGATTTGGAGTGGGTTTCTCTACCAAAATGTACGAGAATGTACGACGTTTTACGACTTTTTCGAGGGTGTTGTGTTGATAATAAATGAGTTATAAGCGATTTGTATACCCCAGGGGGGTATAGGAATGAATTTCTTTATTTAATTTCCGTTCCTGGCTTCGAGAGGCACATTCGGGCAGGGGCTCTTCATAGAACGATTGTGCAACAAGTGCGGGAAATTATCGGCAAAACGGCGGAGGTAATTTTTCTGGGGGTTGCGGGCGGGATCGTTCCTTAATCGAGTCGTTCTTGAAGGCTTGCCAGTGATTTGCTCGGAACGGCTCGCTGGCCGTAAGGCGGCCTTAGGTTACCGACCTCGCTCGCCTAAACAAATCGGCGAACCGGTGTCGGGCAAGAATTTGCGATACCGGTCCAAGGGAGGCCGCGTTTTCGTTCGATCGCAAATCAAAGCTGTGCAAAGAGATGGTTGCCCGAACGATCACACACGGGTCGCCAGAATTTCTAGTTTGGTACGCCTTTTCCACGGGTGAGAGATCGGCTTAGACCGCACCGAATACACTGCTAGACTTGAGTTGAAGGAGACCAGCCATGGCACGCTCAGACTTGCTCCTCAATCTAGTCAAGGCTGGGCTCAACGGAGAGCGTGAACTCTTCACGAAGACGGTCGAAGCGGTAATCGCGGAAGAGCGGTCAAAGAGCCACCATATTTTGGCCGATTCGCTCACCCAAGCAGCTTTGCGCGCCAAAGGGCCAGAGGCTCCCCTTCAGGTCGTATTGAAAAACCCCAGCGCCGAATTGCTCTTTGAACAGCGCGCGGATGTCGGATTATCCGATCTGATTTTGCCCTCAGCCGTTCATACTCTCGCTGCTCAGCTCATCGAGGAGCAGCAGCGAGCCGACCTCCTCCGTTCCTACAATTTGGAGCCGAGGAGTCGAGTGCTTCTCACCGGGCCGCCGGGGAACGGCAAAACCTCCTTGGCTGAAGCTATTGCAACGGCTCTTTCGATCCCATTCCTCGTGGTTCGCTATGAGAAGGTGGTTAACAGCTATTTAGGCGAGACGGCAAAACGTATTCAGGAAGTCTTTCAGTATGCGCGCCTACGCCAGTGCGTCCTGTTTTTTGACGAGTTTGATGCTCTTGCAAAGGAGCGTGAGGACCGGCAAGAATCCGGGGAAATCAAGCGAGTTTTCAATTCCTTGCTACTAGAAGTGGATCGTTTGCCCAGCTACGTCGTACTTGTTGCGGCAACCAACCATCCGGATTTGTTGGATCGGGCAGTCTGGAGACGATTCCAGATTCGCGCCACCCTGCCTCTGCCCGATCAAGAGAATATTGCGCGGTGGTTTAAGCTTCTTGCTGCCCGCTTTCCACAGTTCAATGTATCGAAAGCGAAACGTTCTTTCGCGCAACTCGAGGGTGCGAGCTACTCGGAATTGCAGGATCTGGCTCAGAATGTTTTACGGAGATCCGTGTTGGATGGAACCAAGAATTCGGATCGAGTCTTTCAGGAGCAGATGAAGCTCTGGATTCTAAGCCATCCGAAGAAGGGTGCTGGGCGCAATGGGCACGCTGCCGATTCTAATTTTTCCGACATACACAACCGCCGCGCGAGCCAAGGGGTACGGCGGCGAGACGAAAGTTCAACTGCCGGACGCGGCACGACAAGGCGCAAGGATTGGGCGCCAGATTCAAAGGCTCGAGCGAGCGTTCGCTGAGGGGCACGGTGCGCTGAGGGCTGACGTCGGGGGCGCAGAGCCCGAGAAGGTTATAGTCCTTGAGACTGTCGGCTCGATCTCAGATTTCTTCAATGCCGTCCGCCGCATCGGGGGGATGGAGTGGTTAGCTGAGCTCGATGAAGAAATGGCGGCGGACGAGGACTTCTACCGCCCTGATCGGCGCGATGCTACAATTTCTGGCCGCTTGTTTCTCGTCATGGCCAATCGCGCAGCGCTCGACGAGTTGCTGCGGCTTTGGGCTGCATATCAAGCGGACCCCGACCAGCGCTTTCCCTGGGGCTTCGGTAAATGGCGCGACCTGTTTCGCCGATTGAGGACGCTGCGTCTGTGGAACGCCGATGATCGCCTGCGCGATACAGGGCTTCTTGAAAACTGGCGATTCGAAATCGAAAACGGCCGACAGACGGTAACGTTCGAGGCAGAATTATGGTACCGAGGAGACGAACAGACCCGGCGCCGAGCTGCGCTTGAGACGGAACGTGCCGTTGCTGCCATAGGCGGCCAAGTAGTTCAGGCGTCGGTGCATCCCGAGATCGGATTCCACGGCCTGCTCGGGTCGCTCCCGAGTGCTACAGCTACGCAGATTCTCGAAAACGGCGCTGTGCGGCTACTGCAATTGGACGAAATTATGTTCCTTCGCCCGGCAGGACAGTCAATCTCGACCCCGCCGGATTCATCTCCGATACCTTTTGCGGGGGACACCGGGGCGGACGCAAGGCCCACCGGCCCGCCGCGCATTGGGCTCCTCGACGGGCTTCCTTTGGCTAACCACGAATTACTTGCTGGCCGGCTTATAGTCGATGACCCGCAAGGGTGGGAACAGGACTATCAAGCCGGAGAACGTGTGCACGGCACGGCAATGGCGTCGCTCATCGTGCGGGGCGATCTATCGTCCGCGGAGGACGCGCTTGCCCATCCCCTTTATGTTCGGCCGATCATGCGACCTGATCCTCGCGACTTTCGGGCGCTGCGGGATGAGGCCATGCCTGCAGATCAGCTCCCGGTCGATCTGTTGCACGGCGCTGTGAGACGCCTCTACGACGGCGAGGGGCCAACGCCACCGGTTGCTCCCAGCATTCGGGTCCTCAACCTGTCGATAGGAAACGCCAACCGCCCGCTGGACGGACCCATCAGCCCTTTGGGGCGCATGATCGATTGGCTCTCCTGGAATTACCGCGTTCTGTTCCTGGTCAGCGCGGGAAACGATGCTTCAAGCATCAGGCTGGAAATCGCAAATGACCAGGTCGGACGACTGACCGATGCCGACCTTTCCTCGGCGGTGGCCCGCGCCATTCATGCCAGTGCGCATTTGCGCCGGATTCTCTCACCCTCAGAGGCAGTAAACTCAATCACCGTGGCTAGTGTCCACGGAGATGACTCGGGTGTACCTGCCCCGGCCACACTCATCAATCCGTACCCCGAAACCGGCTATCCAAGCCCTTTCAATCGGATCGGCCTTGGATTCAAACGTTCGGTAAAACCAGAGGTTTTGTTCGAGGGCGGGGTACAACTTTACAGGGTGTCTGCTAACCCAGCGGGGCCGAATGGCGTGCTCGAGTTGGTCAAGACATCGCGCACCGGCCCCGGGCAACTGGTTGCCTCTCCGGGCCAACCCGGAGAACTGCGAGCTTGCCGATATGAATGTGGCACCAGCAACGCGACTGCATTGGGCAGCCGCTCTTGCGAATGGATTCTGCAAATGTTGGATTCGCTCGAAGCTGGATGGAGCCCCGAAGCATTGACGGTGCTGACCAAGGTGCTCCTTGTTCACGGCAGCGCGTGGCCCGAAGCCGCCGAAGAGTTGAGACTGAGCTTGGGACTTGGCCTGGATTACCGCGACCATATCGCCCGGTACTTCGGGTACGGAGCCGTGCAACTTGAGCGAGTTTTGGGCTGCGAGAATCACCGCGTAACAGTCATTTCGGCTTCACAAATCGGCGATGGCGAAGGCCACCTGTATGAGCTGCCCTTGCCTCCGAGCCTTTCGGGCCGTGTCGGTATTCGGCGACTCGTAATCTCGCTGGCGTGGCTGACCCCGATCAATCCGCTGCATCGCGACTACCGGCGCGCCGGGTTATGGGTGAGCACGCCAGAGAGCGCCCTGAATACTGAACGTATTTGCGCGCATTGGCAGACCGTGAAACGCGGAACGATGCAGCATGAGATATTCGAGGGAGACGCTGCGGTTGCGTTCGTTGACGGCGCAACAATCCGGTTAAAGGTTAACTGTAGTGCCGATGCGGGGCGCCTCGAAGATCGCGTTCCCTATGGCTTGGCGGTGACCCTCGAAGCAGCAGAAGGTCTTCGCGTACCCGTGTATCAGGAAGTTGCTGAGCGCATCAACCTGCAAGCGGAGGTGCGGGCGGTCTAAGGTGTCGGCCCTTCCCGAGCGGGAAGAGGGCTAGGGTCGGTAGGAAACGAAAAACGCCGCAGCGTCCGGGGATCGGGTTGTGGCTGGTTTATCGGCTATCGTTCAATAACCGCTCGGCAAGCGTCGCCGCCTCACCGCGTAATGATGACTTCCGACACGCTGTCTTTGGCGAGGAACTGGCGGTGCCCTGACCAGCCTGTAAACAGGCGCTCGATGCTGCGGTTGGTGAAAGCGCGCTGAATGGGGAACTGCTGCGTCATTTGCACTTCGACATCGTCGTTCGCGGTCACGTGATAGCGGTAACGAGCCGCGTCATCGCCCTGAGTTCGGGTGTGGAAGAAAGCCAGCACCTGGCCACCGGGATTCGTGGACTCAAACAGGCGCGCCACCAAGGGCGTCAAAAGCGGCTCGGGGAGATAATCCAGGGCGGTCCACAGCAGCACGACGTCGTAGGTGCGCCCCGAGAGATTGAGAGCGTGATCGAGATAGCCTGCGACGTTCCAAATGGGATTGCCGTCCTCGTCGGAGCCCGTGCGCCACTCTCCGTTGTAGGCATCGTAGACCAGGTCGGCAAGAAACACGCTGTGGCCCAGATCGGTCAGGTAATTGATATTGGCGGGCGATGTATAACCGGTATCGATGATGCGCAGCCCCGGCTCGGCCTGAAGGCGCTTTCGCAACTCCGACCATGCCCCGGAATGCCGCGGCACGCGAGCCCCCTTCAGCCCTTCGGATTGAAGGGGCGCGGCAGCCTCATGTTTTCTGTCGAACCAACGCAGCACTGTCGATGCCTCACGCAGCCGGGGGAGCGCAAGGGGACGAAAAAATCACCCGGCGCGCTTCTTTTACTCTCAGTCAGTTCCGTGGCCGCGTGGCGCGTCCGCGCCCTCCGGAGTTTTCGCTACCGATTGCGTCAAGTCAACCTTGCCGCGAAAGATGGCATTGTCTTCGACCGCTAAACGCAGGGCACGGATATCGCCCTCGAGATTGCAACCGGAGCGAAGTTCCACGCGGCCCGTGGCCACAACATTGCCCTGAACCTTGCCCAGAACCAGTACGTCCCTGGCGGAAAGGTCGGCCGCAACATCCGCATTGGGACCGATGGTCAGCCGGCTCTCTGCCAGGGTCACCGTCCCTTCCACCCGCCCATCCACAATCAGGTCCTCTTTGCCCTTCACTTCACCGCAAATCACGATGGTTTTTCCGATCCGCGCGGAAGAATTGTCCCCTGCCATCATATTCAGTCCCTTTCAAACTGCCTGAGATGTCCTGCCCGCA
>CAVXOO010000133.1:0-15864 GCA_963762945.1 uncultured Acidobacteriaceae bacterium
CGAAGCCAATATAGGCGAAGAAGATCGACGAAGCTCCGGTGGCAATGCCCATCCAGCCGAAGTTGCCGTGCGCATCGACCGGCGGAATGAAGGGATGCCAATTCGCGCGAGCCAATTCAGGATGATGGATGAGGAAATAGCCGCCAATGACCAGGAAAACTCCCACCACGCTGAGCTTCACAAACACAATCGCGGAGTTAAAGTTTGCCGACTCCTTGATGCCGACCACCAGGATCGCCGTAATCGCAAGAACGCCCAGCATCGCCACCAGATTGAATGCCGCCGTGACATGGGGCAGCGCGGCAAGGTTGAGGTGCGCCGGCAAAGAAGTCGTGGGCTGCCACTTCTGCTGATAGAAGTAAAGGTCGGTTCCGGGAACCGCGGTGAAGCGTGGAGGCATGTAGATGTGCATCTGCTGCAGGAGGCTGTTCAAGTAGCCCGACCATCCGGCGGCTACGGTGGCCGCGCCAAAGGCGTACTCGAGCACCAGGTCCCAGCCGATGATCCACGCCACCAGTTCGCCGAGCGTGGCGTAGCCGTAGGTGTACGCCGAGCCGGCGATGGGAATGATCGACGCGAATTCGGCGTAGCACAAACCAGCGAACGCGCAAACGATGCCGGCCAGTACAAAGCTGAGAGAGACCGCGGGCCCGGCATAGAGAGCCGCCGCCTTGCCGGTCAGAACAAAGATGCCTGCGCCGATGATGGCTCCGATTCCGAGTGTCACAAGATTGACGGCGCCGAGCGAGCGCTTCAATGTGTGCTCGCCCTGCTCGCCGGCTTCCATCGAGAGCATCGACATGGGTTTTATACGCAGCAATCGGGAGATCAAAGGGCAGCTTCCTTCCTGGCAGATCGATGGAATTGAGCGATCATTGATGGGTCAAAACCGCGTGAGGGAACGCGTAACGCCATGATACGACACGATAGCAAAGGGATTGGGTAACGCGGGATGGATCTGACGCCGGGCGGAGGGTGAGGCGCGCGAGAATGCATCGTTTCCAGACAGAGCCTGGCTCGATTTCGGGCAGGAATGGCTCGATTTCCGACATACGCTGTGTTGAATTTGGACGATCTTGCAGCGTTTCCAGACACTTTCTAATGAGAGACAGCGGAGTTGGCGGAGTTAGCGGGGTTAGCGGAGTTGGCGGTGTTGGCGGAACTCGGTGGGCTCCGGCGGGCGATTACCTTTCGGTTGGTGTCGCATATGGGGACGAATGAAGCGCCGCATGCCAGCGGCGGAATTCGGCTGCCGGATCGGGGTTGCGGAAGATGGCTGCGGCAACAGCGATCGTGCTCGCTCCTGCCGCCAGAATTGCAGGCGCGGTGTCGAGGGTGATTCCGCCGACGGCCACCAGAATCGCAGCGGGGCCGACCTCTTGTCGCAAGCGGCGTACGCCGTCGATGCCGATGGGCGGCTTGGTAGTTTGCTTGGTGGTGGTCGCAAAGACCGGACCGATCGACAGGTAATCGACCGGCGCGCTCAGGATTCCGGGCACGAGCGCCTCGCTGCCGCCGAATGTACCCACGATGCGATCCGGGCCTACGATGTGTCGCGCCTCGACAGGCGTGGCGTCGCCCGTATCTACGTGCACGCCGTCGAAGCCGGTTCGCTCGATGAGGTCCGCGCGGTCGTCGAGAATCAGCTTCACTTTGCCCGCAGGCATTGCGGCGCGAAGCACCGCCGCATCGGCCAGCAGTTCGGCCTCGGAGCCAGTCTTGTTGCGGTATTCGAGCAGAGTCACGCCGGCTTGGGTGAGCTCGTTGCCCAGGCGATCTAAAAACTCGCCGCGTCCAGCCTGCGGGATCACGGCGCTATCGAGAATCGGGTAGATCTTTGGAAAGGAAAAAGACATGCTTCCAGAGTAGAGCAAGGAGCGGGTGCGAGGGTGAGTGTGAGTGTGAGTGTGAGTGTGAGTGCGAGTGCGAGTGTGAGTGTGAGTGCGAGTGTGAGGGTGAGTGCGAGTGTGAGTGTGAATGCGGCTCTATCCGTCCGGCGCACGCGCACTCACACTCCACACTCACACTGGCCCTTTTCCCTCGTTCCCTTGGTCCCTTGTTCCCTGCCCTTCTCACATTTCGTCCGCGCTCGGCCCGTAGATTCCCGGAACTTTCGCGCCGATCAGGCGCAGATAGACGCTCAACTGGCCGCGGTGATGAATCATGTGGTTGAGCACGGCATCGCGAAAGACGCCGTGCTTGGGCGCGTCGATCACGGTGTGGCCCTGCCAGACAAGTTGCCAGTTGCGGTCCCAGGTATCTCCGGTCGTGGCCACGAGGGCGGCGCGGGTCACGCCAAGCCCCTGGTCAAATTTTTCCAGCGCCTCGGATTTGCTGGCGGGCACAAAGGGTTCCCAATTGTTGTCCGCGCCAAATTCAATCTTGTCCTTGGTCAGGGTTGAGAGCGCCCAATCGCCGGTGAAATCCGTCAGGTGCCCGGCCAAGCGGCCCAGGCTCATGGATTTGGGATGGGGTTTGAAGTTGAAATCGGCGTCGGCGGGGATGGCGTCGAGCATTTTGCGGGTCTTTGCGGCTTCGCCGTCGAATTCGGTAATCAAGTCTTTTTGAAAGTCCATCTGGGCAACCTCCACGTTGCCAAGACAGCATACCTGATTTCCGCCCGAGAAGGCGAAGAAAAAGCGATAATATTTAGAGAATTTAAGGGGAAGATATACCCCGGTGGGGTATCAAGAAGATTTTTTCTTGATTTTGCCGCTTTTTTCGGGCGTATCTTGTTGACGGCGCGCGCGTTTTGGCTTTTGGCGCAGGACGCTAAGCGCCACTTTAGCGCCAGCAAGATAGTGTTCGACGTCATCGGGGTCGGCTACGTGGATGACAAGCGCGTGCATGACGCTGGCGATGTAATCACGGATGTTCTCATAGCCGGAGAGCGGCGGGAGGGCGCAGAGATAGGCTTGTCTGCCTGCGCACTTGGCCTCGAATTCGTCTTCGCCTCTGGCGAGGTTCTTGATTTTCTTGTCGTACGCGTCTTGCCAGGCGCGCAGGCAGCGCTGCACTGCCGGGATCTCATAGGCGCACTGTTGCTTGCTCATGATCTAAGTGTGCGCGGAAAGGGCGAAATTATCGGCAAGGGTGGGGGGAAGATTATGGGCAATGGAATGGGCGGATTGCGAGGAGGGTCCGGATTCGGGTGTTGGCGACGGGCGTGGGGTGGGGCAGCTGGTGTGGTGAGGCGGAAGTTCGTTGAGGAACAACCGCAGATCCCCGTTCGACTACGATCGCTTTGCGATCTCCGCTCAGGGCAGGCTTTCGACTTCCTTTGCCACAAAAAGCGCGGCAAACTCCGCTCAGGATGACAACTGTATTTATGGTGCGAACTTTAGAGACGGGGACACGAGCTACCGGAAGAAGGTTGAGACTACCGAGGCGGACCAGGCTTGTTGCCAGCCGTGGACGCCACGCAGTGGGAGCGGCGCGGCGGGAGGTGGCATGGCGGGCGGCGGAGGCGGCGGAATCGGTTGCGGAGCCGGCGGCTTGGCTTGCAAATAGTCGCAGTGGCCGTAGTTCCAGGCCTTGGGAATCTCGCAGGGCGGCAGGTAATGCAGGGGATTGCCTGCGGGCCCAAAGCGGCCCAGCGCCGACTCCCACCAGGGATGGTTATGATCGATCATCTCGGCGCAAAAATCTCCGACGGGGAATGCCCAGCGCAGAATCTCGTCCTCGCTCGATGCCAGCACTACGATCTCCCCGGCCTTTTGCTGGATTTGGGAGAACTCGCCGGTGAGGCAGCGGGCGTTGACTGCGCCGGCCATGAGGATGGCTCTGCGCACCGGCAATTGCATGACGCCGATCGCCTCAAGGACAACGCGGGTGCCCAGGCTGTGCGAGACAAACGAGAGGCTGGCCGCGCTCTGCAGATTGGCGTTGACAAACGCCGCAAGTTTCGCGCCTGCACGCATGGCGCAGGCCGGCGCAGTGGGATAGCTCAAGGCATGAACGGATTCCGAATCCCCTGGCCACAACAAGCCAAGATAGGCGGCGGAATCGGGCAGGCTCATCAGCTTTCGCCACTCGGAGAGCGCGTGGATTCCCTCCTCGCGGTTGTTGTTGAATCCGTGCGTAACGATCAGAACGTCTTTGCCGCCGACGTATTGATTGAGATCGGCCAAAGACAGATCGACATACTTCGAATGGTCGTCGTAGTGCGGATCGCCGAGGCTCGCAGTTCCCAGCCACCGTTTGAGTTGCATCTGGTCGCACACTTCGCCGCCGCCCCACAGAGTGCGCAAGTCAAGAAAGCGCGTGATGGGATCTTCGGGGACCGTCATTTGACCGCCTTATTGACCAACTGCATGGCGTTGACGGCGGTGGCCAATGCGGTGGACATGTCCTTGGCCACGGGCGCCAATGGCGTGGCCAGCACGCCCGCAAGCAGCGCGCGCCAAAGGTCGCCGGAATGGGTGTAGTCATGGAAACCGATGCCATGCACAACCCATCCGGCGACGAATGCAAGCAGAAGAGCAAAGATTCCCGCGGTGACGCGAGTTCCGTTGGTGTAGCGCTGATCGCCGTCCTGGTAGACCTGATCGAGGGTCGCGGTGAGGATGAGATCGAAGCGCGCATAGACATCGCTCTCGTGCGACGCGAGCGGCTTGCCGGCCGCCATCTTTAGGGCTGCAGACTTCAGCACCGCTCCGTCAACGCCCGCAGTGGCGGCTACCTCCGCGGCGTTGTCCGCATTCAGGCCGAGCTTGATGAGGGATTTCGCGACGGCCTTCTGGGCGCCAAGATCCAGGCCGCAGTACCAGTTGGCGCGCAGGGTTTCAACGATTTTGGCCTGGCTCAGGGCATTGACCGGCGCGCCCGGCGTCAACTGAACGATGGTCTTCTTGATTTTCTTGAAGCCGATGCGGTTGACTCCGCCCCAGAAAACTTTGGTCGAGTCCACGAGGCCAACGGCCGCGGTGCCCAGGCCGCCAATGGCGGTAACGATGTTGGGCAGTTGCTGAAGTATGCTCATCTTTCCCCCCGATTCGACGGCGCCTTTCACTTTATGCGCACGAAACCTGCGGCGTAAAGCGAAATTAGCAATCGGAATGTGCAGAGCGGGAAAATGAATCAGGGTTTCAGGCAGGTTGCTTTCCGATTCGGCGCGGGCGGTGAGGAAGCGGTTCCTCATTCCGGAGTTTACGACCGGCAGGAGCCTGCATCGGAGTAGGCCGTTCCAGGCTCATTCCAGCGCCTTGCGGACTTTTTTTCCCACGGCAGCTCCTACAGCCGTCGAAATATCTCTGGCCAAGGGCGCCAATGGAATGGCCGCAACGCCCACAAGAAGCGCCCGCCAAAAATCGTTGGAACCAAAATAAACGCGGAGTGGGCATCCGTTCAGAACCCACCCTCCAATCTGAGCGAGAAGCAGGCACATACATCCAGATAACACGATCATGCTGTGTCTGTAAGAGCTGTTGGATTGCTCGAAAGCCTGATCGAGCAGCGCGGTGACGACAACATCGAAGCGAGACTTTACGTTGACTTCGTAGGACGAAAGTGCTGTGCCGCTGGCGATCTTGGCTGCGATAGATGCCAACGCTATTGGATCGACGGTGGTCCTGGCGGCGACGGCCGCTGCGTTCTCCGCGGTCAGGTGCATGGTTACGAGGGATTTTGCAGCGGACTTCTGCGTGAGTACATCGGTTCCGCCGACCCAGTTGGCTTCGATCGACTTGAGCACGTCCGCTTGTGGCAGGACGTTTTCGGGCCGGACAGCTTCAGGGGTCAGGGATACGACCATTTTGCGGATCGCGCCGAAGCCCGCTTTGTTAAAGTGCGGAAACGCCGACTTCAGAAAGTTGACCATCCCAAAAGCCGCAATCCCCACCCCAACAATCGCGCCGATAAGAGGATAGATGTCCATTGTCCAGCTCCTTCTTTCGCGCCGTTAAGGATGGGGCTACAGAAAAGGATACCCCTGAAGCGTGGAGCTTCAAATAAATCTCTGAATTTGCGCCTCTCGGCCGGACGCCGCGAGAATCGCAGCTATTGCGCAAACTCACGCAGGCTGTTTTTCGGCTGCTTCGGCGCGGGCGGCGAGGAAGCGCTCCATGAAGCCGGTGTCGAAATCCCCGGCGCGGAAGCTCGCATCCTGAAAGATCTCCTGGTGCAGCGGAATCGAGGTGTCGATGCCGCGCACGATGAACTGGCTGAGCGCGCGCTCCATCTTGGCCATGGCCTCGGCGCGATCGACGCCGTGGGTGACGAGCTTGGCAATCAGCGAATCGTAGTAGGGAGGCACCACGCCCTCTGAATAAAGCGCCGTATCTACGCGGACGCCGTTGCCGCCGGGCACATTAAAGGCTGTAATCTGCCCCGCCGACGGTGTGAACTTCTGCGGGTGCTCGGCGTTGATGCGGCACTCGATGGCGTGGCCGCGGATCTCGAGCCGAGGCGGCAGAATTGCGTCCAGTCGCTCGCCGGCGGCGATGCGCAACTGCGCCTTCACAATGTCAACGCCGGTAATGGCCTCGGTGATGGGATGCTCCACCTGCACGCGCGTGTTCATCTCGATGAAGTAGAGCTGGTGGTTTGCGTCCATCAGGAATTCGACGGTGCCGGCGTTCTGGTAGCCGATCTCCTTGAGGCATTTCACCAGCGTCCGGCCCAGTTCTTCGCGCAATTTCGGCGTCACTTGCAGGCTCGGCGCTTCTTCGATGAGTTTTTGATGGCGGCGCTGGATGGAGCACTCGCGCTCGAAGAGGGAAACCACGTTGCCGTGCTCGTCGGCCAGCATCTGGAACTCGATGTGGCGCGGATTGACGATGAACTTTTCCATGTAGAGTTCGCCGTTGCCGAAGGCGTTGGCCGCCTCGGTGAAGGCTGCGTGGAAAAGATTGGGCAGCTCGTCGGAATCGCGCACGATGCGCATGCCGCGCCCGCCGCCGCCGGCTTTGGCTTTGAGAATGACTGGGTAGCCAATTTTTTCGGCCCAGGCGCGCGCCTCTTCGGCGGTGCCCAAAACGCCATCGGAACCGGGGAGAATGGGCACGCGAGCCTTTTTCATGGCCTGGCGCGCTTTCTCTTTTTCGCCCATCAGGCGCGTGACTTCTGGCGGCGGCCCGATGAACTTGATGTTCGAGGCGCGGCAGACTTCGGCGAAGTTTGCGTTTTCGCTCAAGAGGCCGTAGCCGGGATGGATGGCGTCAACGTCGGCGATTTCGGCAGCGGAAATTACGGCCGGAACATTCAAGTAGCTATCGGCGGCGCGCGGCGGGCCGATGCAGATGGCCTCATCGGCAAAGCGCACGTGCAGCGCGTTGCGGTCGGCCTCGCTGTAGACGGCGACGGTGCGAATGCCGAGTTCGCGGCACGCATTCAGCACGCGCAACGCGATTTCACCACGATTGGCAACTAGAACTTTACGCAACATGAGTTCCTTAGATAGCGGAGTTAGCGGGGTTAGCGGAGTTAGCGGAGCTAGGCCGAGCGCTGGTGCGCAGCGACCTGAGCAAGCCGTTCAGAATTCGCGCAACCTCCGATCCGTGCTCCATCAGTTGGCGCCCTTTCTCCTTGTCCAAATAGCCCAGATCGATCGCTAATTCCACCGCAAACCCAGGGCGAATCTCCTGTTGGTGTACGGTTGTTTCTTCGTTTCGCCGCGCCCCTCCGGGGCGCGCAGATTTTTGGGGCAGCGTCCCCAGGGTTCCGCTGCGCTTCACCCTGGGCTATTATCGATTGCCCCTCCGGGGCAAGGACTGCGGGCGGTCAAGATCGTCACTCTACACCAAGAAAAGAGATGCTCTAGCGCCGCTAGCTCCGCTAACTCCGCTGTTCTACGCCGGACGAATGGTAAAGAGCGGCTGGCCGAATTCGATGGCCTGGCCGTTCGAGACCAGGCAGCGGACCACTTCGCCGGAAACATCCACCTCGATCTCGTTCATCAGCTTCATGGCCTCGACGATGCAGATGACCTGGCCCTTTTCCACGCGATCGCCAGGCGCGACAAAGGCGGCTGCGCCGGGGGACGGCGAGCCGTAATATGTGCCGACGATGGGCGACTTCAAGATGTGCAGTCCGGCATCGGGATCGGCGGCAGGCTCGGCGGTGGTTGCTGCTGGCGTGTTGGCAGCGGCGGTTTGCGCCACGGCGGGCGGCGCAGATTTGAGCAGCCGCGCCAGCTCGCCCAAGGTTTCCGTTTCACTCTCCGGCGCATTGAATTTGAGCCGCAGCTTCAGGTCGCCGCGGTCAATGTCGAACTCGGCAACACCGTGCTGCTTCAAAAACTCGATCAATTGTCGCAAATCTTCAATGTCTTGTGGTTTCATTCGTTCCTTTTGATTCTCCGCACACGGCTGTCCGTCAATTCAAGAAAACCTGCGCGCCGCAAAAGCCCGCGTTTCATAACTCGATCAGCGCTTTGGGCGCCGGTGTGAGCACCTGGCCGCCGGTGCGCGTCACTGCCACCATATCTTCGATGCGGATGCCGAAGCGGCCGGCGAGATAGATGCCGGGCTCGATCGTCACCACCATACCAGGTGCGAGGCGCGTGGATTGTCCCGCGCCGACTCGCGGCGATTCATGAATCTCCAAGCCGACGCCATGGCCGGTGGAGTGCGAAAACGCCTCGCCAAAACCCTCCCTGCGCAGGATGCTGCGCGCGGCTTCATCGACCTCCGCGCAACTGGCCCCAGGAGCCACCGCGTTTACGGCGTTCTCCTGTGCCTCGAGCACAGCCTCGTATGCTTTCCGCTCTCCAGGCCTGGGGTGGCCGAGAAAAACGGTCCGCGTCATATCGGAACAGTAACCATTGAGGATTATACCGAAGTCGAGCGTCACAAATCCGCGCCGGGGCAGGCGCGCGGCGGTGGCGCGGCCATGGGGCAGGGCCGAACGCAGGCCTGAGGCGACAATAGTTTCAAAGGACATGCCTTCCGCGCCCATCATGCGCGCCTTATGTTCGAGCTCGGCGGCCACGTCGATTTCAGCGATGCCGGGGCGGAGAAATTCGAGAATGCCCTCGAATAATTGGCAACCGGCGAGCGCGGCTTCGGTCATGATTGCCAGTTCGTCTTCGTCTTTTGTCATGCGCAGTTGCGCGACGAAGGGCGCAGGCACTTCCTGAAAGAAGTTGCGCCGCAAGCGGCTGGGCAGCTCCGACTTCCAGCGTTGGAGATCGGCCACCGTGGTGTGCGTGGCGTCGAATCCCGCCATGGTGACGCCGGGCTGCGCGGCCAGCCACTGTGCCGCGGCCACCGCCGGCGAGCTGGATACGATCTCAACCTGGGCTGCCTGGACTTCTTCGCCGGCTTGCGTGGCGTAGCGGCTGTCGGTGAATAGCCGCGCCGTGCGCCGCGCAACCGCCAATGCTGCGCTCGATCCGGTGAATCCGGAGAGGTAGCGAACGTCGGGAAGAAAGGTGACGAGGAGGCCGGGGAGGCCGGCGCGCGTAAGCCTGCGGCGCAAAGCGCCCATGCGGCGGAGGTGGTCCATCCGCTTAGTTTTATCACAGCGCGGCCGGGACGACGGGCTTCCGCGATGGTGTGGTCTCCGGATGGCCGGTCATTCGCTTGCAACCGGAGTTTTCGATGAGCGCATCGGCGATTTGGCGTCAGCTGACCCCAAGTGAACATGACTCCCGGGTTGCCACCATCCGGGGCTTTCGAGTTATGGCTTTAGGCGTGGTACCCCATCCTCGACGCGTAGTCTCATCGCGTAGCTGGGTGGGTATCGTTCGTGGTAGCAAACGATCGCGTCGTGCGCCAAGCTAGAATGGAGGGGCCGAAATGGATTTCGAGTCCGCCATCCGCGACAAGGAGTGCTCCGCTATGTTGTTCTGGAACTTTGCCATTGCGACGGCAATTGCCTGGCTGCTGTACTCGGCGCTCCGGCGCCGAATCGACTCCGCTATGGGACAGCTAAAGCGGGATTTAGCTCTGGGGGTGGGGGCACCGGGGCAGAGATCGGCGCTAGCCGTTGAAGAGGACATAGAAGAGGAATCGAGGTTATCTGCCGAAGGGTATCTGGAGCATAAGAGGCAAGCGGTCGTTGAGAATGCGCAGCCGAAGGATGACCTTGATGTGAGGATGCGCAAACAGGTGTACAAGGATTGTCCTCGATATGGCATTCATGATGCCTACACGGTTTCAGAACTCCTCCGGTCCTATGAACGTGAAGATAGCCGGGGACGTATTCGCCTCTTACGTCGTGTCTACGCGCAAGGGGTTTCTTTGCCGTATGAGTTGGCATTGAAAGCTGTCGTAGACAACGATCCCTCGGTACGAGAATGGATGGCGCGAGAGTCTCCATATCTCGATTACCGGGGGGCGCAGTACAAGAGCGGTGATAACCAATTCACTACCACGTATCTTCATCCAGATAGAAATCTGATCGAACGGCTCAAGCAAGATTCGGAGCCTTTCATTCGCGCGGCATTACGCGAAAATCCGGTAATTTCCGACTTTGGGTTCTTGAGCGAAAGGTGGCTTCAGGAGTTTAAGAGTTGCGTCCCGCTTGAGCGTCTTGCCATGATGCGGAATAAGAAACTCGACCTGGGACTTGTAAATCACGTTCTCGATCTTGATGACACGGCGCTCAACCTTGAGAAGGAAGAAAGATTTGAACTCGCTAGGGCTTGCTTAGTGAATGCAAATGTGGTTCAAAACGGGCGTCGGAGCAAGACGATGGATTTTGCAGATGGTTGGGGATGGTATCGATCCGGCAAGAATGCGAAGACGGTTTGGGAACTTGCTGCGAAGTGGCCGGAAGACTCGGGCATTCAAGTATTCGCTTTCGAGTACGTTCAAACGGAGGATAAGGTTAAGGCCGAAATTTATCCGAAGTGTAAAGCTGCCCACCTTAGAGTAACGATTCTCGAAAGCTGTCTTCCGGAGGACAAGGAGACTCTCAGACTCGGGCGTGGAGATACTGATTCGACCGCAAGGTACGTTGCGTATGGTAGATCTCGCTATATGGAGAGGAAAGAGATTGAGGATATACTCCGGCGTGAAAAGGACAAGGTAGCCATCGGCGCACTTCTCGAAAATCCCTGGCAAGGGCCAATCGCACGCGAACTACACAAAGCAATGGAAGACACTCAAGAGCAACCCTCGACGGATGGTCCGGGTCTCACAGAGGCCGGTTGACCAGGATTTATAGTGACGCCAAATTTCGCAAAACACCGAAGCTCGGCCCGAATTACGGACCGCCTGGAACTTTAGCCTCATTTGGCGACTCCAGGCCAACGCGCTCATTGGCCCGTTACGGGCGGTTCGTCGGATAACCGGAGATTGCGCCATTAAGCAGGCTTCCCGCGCCACACTTCCCTGGCCTGCCGCTTGGCGGTATCATCGCAGCACATGCGCGATGCGCGCACCGAGGAGGTCAACGATGAGCGATCAGGAGAGGATTTCGGCACGCAGGCAGGGGCGGCGGGAGTTTTTGAAGGCTGGAGGCGCGGTGACGGCTGCGCTGCTTGCGCCGGCGGCGATGGCTGAGGCGGCGCACACGATGCCGGGGCTGCCCTCGAATCCAGTTACGCCGAGCGCCATGCCTACGCGCAACCTGGGCAAGACCGGCTACCGCGTGGGACTGTTCTCGCTGGGCGGGCAGGCTTCGCTCGAGAAACCTAATAACTTCGACGTGGCCGTGCCGATTATCGAACGCGCGCTCGACCTGGGCGTGAACTACATCGATACTTCGTCGATCTACGGCGGGCCGGAGCGCTGGAGCGAGCAGTATGTGGGCCGGGTGATGGCGAAGCGGCGCGAGCAGGCCTTCCTCGCGACCAAGACCAGGGAACGTACGCGCGACGATTCCATGCGCATGATCGAGAAGTCGCTCGAACTTTTGCAAACCGATCACGTGGACCTGTGGCAACTGCACGACGTGGGCACCATGACGGACGTAAACGCGATCTTTGCCAAGGGCGGCGCCATGGAGGCGCTGGTCGAGATGAAGGAGCAGAAGGTGGTGCGCTGCCTGGGCTTGACCGGCCACTACCGGCCCGACGCGCTGATGGAAACCATGCGCCGCTACAACTCCTTCGACACGATTTTGATGGCGATGAACGCCGCCGACCCGCACTACTTCAGCTTTAACGAAGGCCTGTTGCCGATGGCCGTGGAACGGCAGATGGGCATTATCGGCATGAAGGTGCCGGGGCGCAGCCGGCTGCTTGCGTCGTGGACGCCGCCATCGATCGAGGCGCAGAAAAAAAGCTGGGAAGGCATGACGATCCAGACCACTTCGCCGGGAACGCTGACCATGCGCGAGGCCATGTACTACACGCTGTCGCGGCCGGTAAGCACGGTGATTATCGGATGCGACACCATTGCGCAGCTTGAGGAAAACGTGCAGTTGGCGCGGGAGTTTACGCCGCTGAGCGACGCGCAACTGGCGGCGGTGGTGGAAAAGGCCGCACCTGTGGCCAAGCCGGCGCTGTTTTTCCGCTTCTACGAACGGGCGTAGCAGGGCAGTGGGCAGTGAACAGTGCACAGTTGTCACGCCTGGTTCAGGGATGGTTTTTGCGGGTTCCTGTTGGCCTCGCGCAGGGGCTGTGAAGCCGCGCCTACCCAAAAACGGCCGGATGCGGAAAACTACGTGTGGAGAGTTTGCATCCAGTCCCTGATCCCTGTTCCCTGCCTTTACATCGCCGGCTGAACGGGCTTTTTCTTCGCGGGGTCGAGTTCGCCGCCGGGGGCGTGGAGACTCGCTTTGGCGGTCCATCCACTCGTCGAGGCGGGAGCGCTTGAAGCGCCAGCGATTGCCGAGCTTGAAGGCGGGAACAAAACCTTCAGAGGCGTATTTGTAGAGGGTGTCGGGCGAGATGCCAAGGTAACCGGAGGCCTGGCGAATGTCCATGACCTCGCGGATTTCAGGAACCAAAAGGTTCGAACGGGCGGCGGCGCTGCGCATGATTGTCTCCCGCAAAGTGGCTCTTGGGTAAGAGCGAATTCCGGAAAGCTCCCCGGTAATTTTGTATTTAACGCGAGTTCATGGGGAGATTCAAGGAATTTCCGGAAGTTATAGGAAATTCACGGGGATTCGTCGGGATTGGGGTTGTGGATGGCCTGTGGAAAAACCCATTCTATTGGGTTGGTTTGCGGGACCTACCCCAAGATTTAGCGGCCTTGGCGCAGATGGTGCGGAAAAGCAGGGAACAAGGGAACGAGGGAACAAGGGAACGAGGGAGCGAGGGAGCAGGGGCGAGGGAGCGAGAAAGTCGGATGCGCAGCCGACCGGCAGCAGTTGGGTGGATTGGGGATTGTGCTGTTCGACATTTTCAGAGATGGGGCTACCGGCAGGATGGGCACGTTGACCCATGCCGGAACCCTTCGTTTGCTGCGTCCTAGCCGATCTACCAAACTGAGGGCCAAATTCATCGAGACGTTAAGCCCGATCCAAAGAAGAAATAGCAAGGCGAGCCAAGACCTAAGCGAAAAAACAATCGCTATCGAGTCCATCTCCCTCGTTCCCTCGTTCCCTTGTCCCCTCGTTCCCCGCTCTTTAATTCTGGTCGTCGCGGCGATGGAGGGTTGGCGGGCCGTCGCTGGGGCTCGCGGAGGTGTCGCTGGTCTGGGTGCCGGAGCCGGAGCCGTTGCCCGTGCTATCGGTGCTGGCGCGGCGCAGCGAGGGCCTGACGCCCTTGTTGGCGTCGGTGAGGCGGCGCTTGTTTTCAATGCGGGCCAGGCGGGCCTTCACGTCGTCGAACTCCGAGGTGGTGACGAGGTAGTCGGGCTTGGCGGGCAGGATGCGCGCGATCTCCTCCTGCGAATGGAGGATGCGATCCGGAGTCTGCGGATGGTCGCTGAAGGTCTTGGCCACCAGGCCGGGCTTGCGCTTGTCGAGGGCCTGAATCTTCTCAAAGAAGGTGATGAAGGCCTGGGGATCGTAGCCGGCGCGGTACATATACTGCACGCCGAGGTAGTCGGCCTGGGCCTCGAAGTCGCGCTGAAACTGGAGGAAGGTGAGGGGAATGGCCAGGTTGGCGGCTTCGTAGATGCCGTATCCGGTCCAGTCGTAGGGCAACAGAATCATCAGCGGGATCATGCCGATCTGCGCCCAGTCGCCGCGGGTGGCCTGGCGGGCCCAGTGGTGAGCGCAGACGTGCGCGGTCTCGTGCGCCATCACGCCGGCCAGCTCAGCTTCCTCGTCGGCGGCCAGAATGAGCCCCGAATTGACGTAGAAGAAGCCGCCCGGCAGCGCCATGGCGTTGATTACGTCGGAGTCGATGACCTTGATGGTGAAGGGCACCTTGCAGTCGGAGTTTTTGACGATGTTCTGGCCGATGCGATTGATGTACTCGGTGATAACCGGATCGGTGATGAAGTGCGTACTCTTCTCGATCTCGTCGGCGTATTGCTTGCCGACTCTGATCTCGTAATCGGTGGAGTACCAGTTGCCGAGGCCGCGCTTGCCGACTTCGCGATTGCCAACTGCGTTCACATCCTCAACGCTGCCGGATTTTATCGGGATCATCTGGCTGCCGGGATCGACGATCTTTTCAGGATCGACGTTGGCCTGGCAGTCGGCGCCGATGGGCGTGGTTCCGGGCTCCGGATCTTCCTCGGTATCGGCGTCACTTCCCTTGCCCTTCTTCTTCTTTTCGGGGGTGGCCTGGCAGGGATTGGCTTTTTTTGTATTCGACGCTGTGGTGTCCGCGGGTTTTGCGGGCAACGGCGCATCCGCGCCCACGGGGCTTCCGGGGGCCGGCTGCGCTGCGGGAGCGGCTTGAGTTTCGCTGCCAGAGTCCGGCGTGGCAGGAGCCTGCGCTGCGGGCGTGTTTGCCGGCGTTTGGCTGGATGGCGTCTGGCTGGACGGTGTCTGGCTGGATGGGGATCCGTTCGACTGGGCCCAGGCACCCAGGCCCAGGGCCAGCGCCAGTCCCGACAAAACTGTGAGTCTTAGATTGATGCGATCCGATGCCCTCATGACCTCGCCTCCGCTGCGGTGGGTCTCCCGCGCACACGAGCCCCGCTTCGCTCGATCCGTTAGACGCAAGTATCCGCTCTTTTGGCAGCAATGGGAAGCCGGAATTCGCGTGCCGGGGCCGCATCCATCCCGGCATTGGCCCTTTGATCCCATTCTCCCCGCTTGAGAATCAGCCTTTTGTGGCCGTCTTTGAGCTTCCCGCGTCACGGTTGTAGAGTGAAGGACACTGGACCGGCTCGAGGAAGAGCCTTGATCGTTACAGACTAATGACGGCAGCTCGAGGTTTTCGTGTCCGCCAATCCACTCGCTCCCATCGCCAACTCGTTCAGGCGCTTGTCTCCGATTCTCGATGCTGGGGGATTGCTCGCGCTGCTTCTCGGCATGGTTTACCTGTTCCGAACGAATACGGCTGCGGCGCACTGGCGGCAGGGTTACAACCCAACCGGCTTGTGGCAACTTTCCACCTTGATTGCCGGCGTTCCTGTGGTGGTTTTGCTCGGTGCAATGGCCTTGCTGCGGGTGAAGGCTCACATCGCTGCCATGGCCGGCCTCGCCACCGCGCTCGTGGCCGCGATCGCCATCTTTCACATGCCCGCGCGACTGGCTTTCACCGCCGCTGCCTACGGCGCGGGCTACGGCATCTTCCCCATCTGCTGGATCATTCTTCCCGTCATCTTTCTCTACGGCCTCACGGTCCAGACCGGGCGATTTGCCACGCTGCAGCAGAGTTTGACGGGCATTACGGCCGACTCGCGGTTGCAGCTTTTGCTGATCGCCTTCGCGCTGGGCGCGTTCTTTGAAGGCACCTCCGGCTTTGGCGCGCCGGTCGCGGTCTGCTCCGCCATCCTTATTAGTCTCGGCTTCCGTCCCTTGCAGGCCGCGGGGCTTTCGCTCATTGCCAACACGGCTCCGGTGGCCTTCGGCAGCATGGGCATTCCCCTCATCGCGCTGCATGGCGTCACTGGACTCGACCTGCTGGCT
>CAVXOO010000134.1:0-6464 GCA_963762945.1 uncultured Acidobacteriaceae bacterium
GGGCCGTCATTTGCCGGTCTCCTTCGCTTTCGCTGTCTTGGTCTTCGCCGCGGTTTTAGGAGCGGCTCTCTTGGCCGCCTTCGGCGCCTTGGTCTCAGTTACCGGTGCGGGCTCTTCCGCCTTCGCGGGCTTGGCTGCGGCAGCCGCGACTGCCGGCCGGGCGGCCTTGTCTTCGCCGTGAATGCCCAGCACGCGTTCGCGCGCCACGGTCTTGATCTGCGCAATCTCTTTGCGCAACAGCCGCAGCTTCTTCACTCCGTCGTTCTGCCCCAGGGAAACCTGGAAGCGCAGCCGGAAGAGCTGCTCCGCGGAGGTCTTCTCCTGGTGCCTGAGCTCGTCGTCGCTCAAATTCCGAATCTTCTCGAGTTCCATTTCTTTAAGCTCCCAGCTATTAGCTCTTAGCCTTTAGCTTTGTCCTGCTCCGGCTAACAGCCCAGCCATCGCCTGAATCTCTTGCTTGCACTGCCGAAGCTAAGAGCTAAAAGCTAATAGCTAGCGGCTGATTTTCTACGCCTCGACCTTGGCCGCGGTTTTCTCCGCGCCCGGCCGCATCACGAACTTTGTCCGCAACGGCAGCTTGTTCGACGCCAGGCGCATGGCTTCTGCCGCGGTTTCCGGCGTCACGCCTTCCATCTCGAACAGGATCTTGCCCGGCCGCACCACGGCGACCCAGTGATCCAGTGCGCCCTTGCCCGAGCCCATGCGGACTTCGGCCGGTTTCTTGGTGATGGGCTTGTCCGGAAACAGGCGCAGCCAGATTTTGCCGCCGCGCTTGATGAAACGCGTCATGGCAATACGGCTGGCTTCGATCTGCCGGTCGGTGATGTAACCGCATTCCATCACCTTCAACCCATACTCGCCGAACGACAGCGAGGAACCGCGCCAGGCCTTGCCGCGGCGCTTGCCCTTCTGCTGTTTCCGGAACTTCACTTTCTTCGGCATCAACATAACGAATTCCTCGAAAAGCAGCTTTTAGCTCTTAGCTATTAGCTTCGTACATCTCCAACGCAGCCGGTGTGCCCAATGGCCTAGCTAATAGCTAATGGCTAATAGCTAACGGCTGCCTTTAAAACGCCGTCTTGCCAACCGGCGGATTCTGGCGGCGCTTCTGCTCGTAAATGTCGCCGCGATAAATCCACACCTTCACGCCAATCACGCCATAGGTGGTGTTGGCTTCCGTAAAGCCGTAGTCGATGTCGGCCCTGAGCGTGTGCAGCGGCAGACGCCCCTGCAGATACCACTCCGAGCGCGCGATTTCATTGCCGTTCAGCCGGCCCGAGACGCGCACCTTGATTCCCTTGCAGCCGAAGCGCAACGCCGAATCCACACTTTTTCTCATGGCCCGGCGGAAGCTGACGCGCTTCTCCAGTTGCAGGGCGATGTTTTCGCTCACCAGCTGCGCATCCAGTTCCGGCTTGTTCACTTCGATGATGTCGATGAACACATCGCGGTTGGTGCGCTTGCCGAGTTCGGTCTTGAGCTTCTCGATCTCTGCGCCCTTGCGGCCGATAATGATGCCGGGGCGCGCGGTGCGGATCAGGAAGCGCAGCTTGTTGCCCGGCCGCTCGATCTCGACCGAGCTGACGCCGGCGGCCTTGAGCTTCTCGCGCAACTCCGCCTTCAGTTTGACGTCCTCGACCAGGAGCTTGGCGTACTCGCGCTCCGAGAACCAGCGCGACCGCCACGGCTTGTTGATTCCTAACCGGAACCCGTAAGGATGGACTTTCTGTCCCATACTTTTCCTCTCAAAAACTCCAGGCCTACTTCGCGGCCTTTTTCTTGGTTGCCGCAGCCTTGGCTGCGGGCTTGGTTTCCGCGGTCTTCTCGGCCGCCTTCTTGGGTGCGGCCTTGGGTGCGGTCTTCTTGACTTCGGCTGCCGCTGACTCCGCCTTCTTGGTCTTTGCGGACTCGGGAGCCGCCGCCGGCTCCTCGACCCTGGTCACCAATCCGGGCTTGGCCGCGCGCTCGGCCACCGCAAGCACAATGTGCGTCAGCCGGCGCTGATAGCGGAATGCCCGCCCCATCGGCGCGGGACGGATGCGCTTCATGCGCGGCCCGTCGTTGGCCAATGCCAGCTTGACGTAGAGATTGTCCACGTCGAGATCGATGCCTTCCTCGCCGGCCACGTACTTGGCGTTGTCGATCGCCGAGGTCAGCAACTTGTGCACCACCGGAGCGATGCGCTTCTTGGTGAAGGCCGCCGTGTCCAGCGCCTCCTGCACGCCGCGCCCCTTGATCAGATCCAGCACCAGCCGCACCTTCTGCGGCGATACGCGCTGAAACCTCGCTTCGGCCCGGTATTCCCTTGTTTGAACCGCCATACTCATGCCTTCCAGAATCAGCTTCTAGCTGCTAGCTACTAGCTTCTAGTTCGCTCTTGCCGGAGCAGCTTTACGCTCGCCCGGCAGAACCCGTTCTCTCTTGCCTCCGGCGCCGTTTCTACCTCAGTCGAAGCTAGAGGCTAGAAGCTAGCGGCTAGAAGCTGTTTTTCTTACGCCGGCTTGGCCGCGCTTTCAGCAGCCGCCTTGGCCGCGCCGCCGGTGTGTCCCTTGAAGGTGCGGGTGGGCGCAAACTCGCCCAGCTTGTGTCCCACCATGTTCTCGGTCACATACACAGGCACAAACTTCTTTCCGTTGTGCACCGCGATGGTGTGGCCCACGAACTCGGGAAAGATCGTCGAGCGCCGCGTCCAGGTCTTCACCACTTTCTTGTCGTTGGCCCGGTTCAGCGTCTCAATCTTCACCATGAGATGCGCATCCACGAACGGCCCTTTTTTTGTCGAACGTCCCATAAAACTTAGCTCCTAGCTTCTAGCCTCTAGCTCCTAGCTTTTTCTTGCTCAAGCTATCGGCCGGCTATTGCCCGAAATCTCTTGTCTCGCAACCATCAAGCTAGTAGCTGGAAGCTAGTAGCTAAAAGCTGCTCTCTTACTTTGCCCGGCGGCTGACGATCATCGCGTCCGTCCGCTTGTTGTTGCGCGTCTTGTAGCCGCGCGTCGGCTGGCCCCACGGCGTTACCGGATGGCGTCCACCCGAGGTCTTGCCTTCGCCGCCGCCGTGCGGGTGGTTGACCGGATTCATGCTGACGCCGCGATTGGTCGGCCGGATACCCATCCAGCGATTGCGGCCCGCTTTGCCGATCGATATGTTTTCGTGATCGGTGTTGCCCACCTGCCCGATCGTCGCCATGCACTCGACCAATACCTTGCGCGTCTCGCCGGAAGGCAGCTTGAGCAGGGCATAGTCGCCCTCTTTAGCCACCAACTGCGCCTGCGTGCCAGCCGAGCGCGCCATCTGCGCGCCCTTGCCGGGACGCAATTCAATGGCATGGACCGTGGTGCCCGCGGGAATGTTCTTAAGCGGGAGCGCGTTGCCTATCAGAATGTCGGCCTCGGGGCCGGAGGAGACCGTTGCCCCTACCTTGAGCCCTACCGGCTGCAGGATGTAGCGCTTCTCGCCGTCGGCGTAGTGCACCAATGCGATGCGGGCGGAACGGTTGGGATCGTACTCGATCGTCGCCACTTTGCCGGGCACGCCATACTTCTCGCGCTTGAAGTCGATGGCACGAATCTTCTGCTTATGCCCGCCGCCCTGGTGGCGGATGGTCAGATCGCCCGAGTTGCGGCGTCCGCCGGTGCGCTTGCGCGTCGTCAGCAGCGGCTTGTGCGGCGTCAACGTCGTCAGATCGCCCGTCTCGAGCGAAGTCTGAAACCTAAGCGTCGGTGTAACCGGTCTGTATGTCTTGATTGCCATGGTCTTTGTCCTACAGTTCACAGTTCTCAGTTCGTAGTTCTTAGTTCCTCTTCGCCGTGTGTCGCCCTACTGCGAACTGTGAACTATGAACTGCGAACTTGTCTTTTACAGGTTGCTCACGTACTCCGGCAGCTTTTCGCCAGCCTTCAGTTTCACGTAGGCTTTCTTCCAGTCCGGCTTGAAGCCCGTGTAGCGTCCGCGGCGGCGTTCCTTGCCGGCAAAATTTGCAGTGCGCACCGCTGCCACCTTCACCTTGAAGAGCGCTTCGACTGCCTGCTTCACTTCGGTCTTGGTGGCGTTGGGCGCGACGTCGAAGACCAGCGTGCCTTCGGTTTCTTTTACGCCCAGGCCCTTTTCGGTGATCACCGGACGGCGAATGACGGTATAAAGTGTCGGCATTACGCAGCCTCCTTCTGTGCGGCCCTGCGCCCGGCCGCGCGTTTCGAAGCCGTCTTCACAAGAACCTCGGACAGTTGCTCAATGGCGGCCTTCGAGAAGATTGCCCGCTCGTAGCGCAGCAGATCGTAAGGATGCACTTCGTTGTTCAGCACCAGCTCCACGCCCTTGAGGTTGCGCGCCCCGCGAATCAGGGACTCGGTCAACGTTTTGCCGTTTTCGACCAGCAATGCCGTGCGCCGGGCGTCGAGCTTGTCGAGCGCCTCGCGGTAGAGCTTGGTTTTGCCGCCCTCGATCTCGAGCGAATCGACGATCGTCAGCTTGCCGTCGGCCAGCTTCGAGGCCAGCGCCGCGCGCAACGCACCCAAGAGCTTCTTGCGCGGGAAGGGATACTCGTAGCTGCGCGGCTGCGGTCCGTGGACTGTGTAGCCATGACGCCAGAGAGGCGAACGCACCGAACCGATGCGCGCCCGGCCCGTGCCCTTCTGCTTCCACAGCTTCTTGCCGGAGCCGGCAACTTCGGTGCGGCTCTTGGTCTTGTGCGTGCCCTGGCGCAGCGAAGCGCGATAATGCTTCACCGCCTCCCACAGGAGAGCCTCGTTGACCTGCTCCGGCGCGAAAACCGCGTCGGCCAGCTCCACCGAGCCCACCTTCTCGCCACTTAAATTCACTACATCCACTTTTGCCATCGTGTTCTTCCAATCAGCTTCTAGCCGCTAGCTTCTAGCCACTAGCTTTTTTCTCGTCTGGCCTCGGCCCGTAGCTCAATGCAATCCAAATCTCTGTCTAGCCGCTTCCGCCAGTTCCGCCTCAATCGAGCTAGAGGCTAGCAGCTAGGAGCTGCATCACTTCTTCTTCACTGCCTTCTTCGAAGCCTTCAGCGGATCGAGAGTTCCCGACCCGGCAAAGCCACGGCGCTCGCGCGGCGGAGCCTTGGCCTTCGAGATCAGCACGTAACCTTCACGCGGTCCCGGCACGGCTCCCTCAACCATCAAAAGATTCTCGTCGAGATCGATACCGCGGATGCGCAGGTTGCGCACCGTCACCTGGTCGGTCCCGAAATGTCCCGGCATGCGCTGCCCAGGGAAGACCCGCGAGGGAAAGCTCGAAGCTCCGATCGATCCCTGCACCTGGAACATGTGCCCGTGCGATTTTGGTCCGCCGCCGAACTTGTGCCGCTTGACCACGCCCGCAAACCCGCGGCCCTTCGAGGTGCCGATCACGTCCACAAACTTGGCGTCAGAGAAGATATCGACCAGCACGCGATCGCCGGCCTTGGTCTCGACCGCGCCATCGGCCGCGGCTTCAACGTCCACTTCCTTGATCAGCTTTACCGGCGGGGCTTCGGTCTTCTTGAAATGCCCGGCCTGCGCCTTGGTCAACCGCGAAGCCTTGACAAACTCCACCAGGCCAATCTGCGCCGCGTCGTATCCATCCCTCGCCGCCGTCTTCAACTGCGTAATCACGCAGGGGCCGGCCTGCAGCACTGTAATCGGGTGCACGTCGCCCTTGTCGTCGAAGACCTGTGTCATACCGATCTTTTTTCCCAGAATCCCTGTGACTGACATTTCTTTCCTCACCTCATCATGCGAGCCGGAATGTCTCGCACTGCCGGAAAAACTAGTTCTCAGTTTTCAGTCGTCAGTTCTCAGTTCACTTTCACGCAGCACCAGCAAATTTGCTGACAACTGATCACTGAAAACTGACAACTATTTCTCAAACGCCTTGATCTCGACATCGACGCCGGCGGGCAGATCGAGCTTCATCAGCGCGTCCACGGTCTGCTGCGTCGGCTCCAGAATGTCGATCAGCCGCTTGTGGGTGCGAATCTCGAACTCCTCCCGCGACTTTTTGTTAACGTGCGGAGAGCGCAGCACGCAGTACTTGTTCTTGATCGTCGGCAAAGGAATCGGTCCCGCCACCGTTGCCCCGGTGCGCTTGGCCGTGTCCACGATTTCGCCGGTCGAGGTGTCGAGTACTCGGTAGTCGTACGCCTTCAACCGGATGCGAATTCTTTGTCCTACCATTGGTTTCCCTTCGTGAAACCAGTGAATCGAGTGAAGAAGTGAAAGGAGTGAATCAGAAACCCGCGCCGCTCACTCTGTCACTTTCGCTTTCACTCCTTCACTGATTCACTCATTCACTTCTTCACTCTTACTTAATAATTTCCGAGATCGCGCCTGCGCCCACCGTGCGGCCGCCTTCGCGGATGGCGAACCTGAGGCCCTTTTCCATGGCCACCGGCGTGATCAGTTCAATCTGCAGCTCCACGTTGTCGCCCGGCATCACCATTTCGACGCCCACGAACCGATGCGT
>CAVXOO010000135.1:0-9187 GCA_963762945.1 uncultured Acidobacteriaceae bacterium
TGACTCCACAGCAAACTGCCAGCCACTCGATCGGAATGCGGTGCATCCGCGAGAGCAGAAACAAAAAGGCCGGCCATCATGATGGCCGGCCTCGATAATCTGCGGAAGTTGAAGCTTTAGTCTGCGTCCTGCGAACCCTTCCAATTACCGGGAAGGGTTCGCATAGTCATTGCGTGGCTTCGACGGACAACCGAGTTACTCCCTCGTAGCATACTTGCTTTTTGCCATGTGCTTCGGAGGCAGCGGCTTGCGTGTCTGCGGCTTCACCGCGCTCTCGTCCACCGGTGTGGTTCCCTTCACATCGTTCGTGAAGGTTGCTCCAGAAGGCACCAGATAGTTCTCAACCGTCTGGCCGTCAGTCGTGCCCGTGACCACGCTGATGCGCGAAGCGTCGATGCCCTGCTCCGTCACCAGGTAGTCCTTGGCGTTCACTGCACGTTGCGCAGCAAACTGGTCGACCGTGGCGTGCTTGTGCTTGGCCGCGAACTTCTGCTGCTTGGCCGTTGTGGCTGCCTCGTCGGTGATTTGCTCGCCGACCAGGACTAGCTTGGCGTCAGCCTGCTGCTTCAGATCCAGAGCCACCTGATCCAGGCATGCCTTGGCCTCGTTGTCGACGCGCATCGGCCGCTTCCTGTCGGTCGCGAAGCTGATGACGCACAGTGCCTGTACCTTCGGCGGAAGCGGGGGAATCGGAGCCACGATGGTCAGGCTGGTGTTTGCAGTCACCGTGTGGCCCTTGTCGTCCGACACAGTGCAGGTAATTCCCACCGTCCCTGTGGGGGCGCCGGCCGACGAGTATTCCGCCGTGGTTCCGCTGCCCGTCACCGTGCCTCCCGTAGCCGAGTAGCTGAAGGTCAGCGGCCGGTTCTGCGGGCTCACGGCCACCGTAGTCACCGTCGCCGCGTCTCCTGGAGCAATCGTGCTGGGACTGACCGAGCAGCTGATCGTCGGCGGCTCGAACGCCTTCACGGTAATGCCCGCGGTCGCGGTCGCGATATCCCAGGGGTGCAGGCCTTCCTTGCCCGGCTTGCCTTGCTTCACCGTCGCCGTCACAATGTACTGGCCCGGCGCCAGATTGGTCGTATCGACCTTGGACGTCGTGTCAACGCCGGTCACTCCCTGGCCCGACCAGCTGTAGACGACATGATCCTTCGGATTCAGGCCGCCCGGCGTCGCCGTAACCGTAACTGGGTCGCCGGGGTAGACCGTCTCGGGTTCGGCCAAGGCTGCCAGCGTGATCGGCGCGGGAGGAGCCGTGGTTGCGTGGAACACAAGGCCGGTGCTCAAACGTATCGCATTGATGCTGGCCTCGCCGCCGTAGGGCATATTGCCCCAATTGGCATGCGTGTACAGGTAGTCGGCTTGGAAGATGCGGTAGGAGATGCGGCCGTGCCACCATTGCGTCTGGTAGTCCATGCCACCGCCCACGGTCACGCCGGGGTCCCATTGATTGGGCTCATAATAAGGCCCACCAATCTGGTCGTAATTGCCGAGCGCATGAAAAAAGACCGTTCTCTTGCCCTTGGGATAACGGAGGACGATGCCGCCGCCCAATGTCAGGAATCCGTCGTTGTCACCTTTGGTGCCGACGCTCCCGGCGCAGCACTGAATACCGAACTCATGTTCGCCAAACTCGCCTACGATGCCCACGTGATCGTTGAGATAGAATTCAGCACTGAAAAGACCGCCCACGGGCACCGCATCGTACGACGCCGAAACCGGCGTCAGGTTGGCGTCCGGCTTGACAGTATTCACTGTGCCAAACGGCGCCAGGAAACTGTAGCCCATGAAAATATCCCACCGGGGTGGAATGACGCCTGGACCAGTGCCGGACGGGGCCGACTGAGCCGTCATGACTGCCGGCAAGGCAGCCATCATAACCAAGGCAAGAATCCGGCAGACAGGTTTAGAAACACAAATTCTCATGCGTTAATCCTCCGCAGATTGGCTAACGTGACCCGATGACAAGATGACAAGAATGCTTATGAGCACCTATAAGGGACCCGACTACACCCAAATTGGCATCTCAGATGGAGATGCGGCGCGGCACTCTCCCAGTATGATTAAACGTACCACATGACCTCGACCGGGAGCACATTTTTCTCAATGACTTGCCGTATGCAAGGGCTATCAACAGTGCATTACTCGTTATCATTACTTTCGTAATACAGTTTGATTGTAGCCTTCTTCCGATCACCCCGAAAAAATCTTTTTCGCTCTTGTTAAGTGGTGATTGTTCTGTTGATAGTTGCGCTGTTGCGGGCTGCTTACGATGCTAACTGCGGAATAGAGGGGATCGTGAATGCGCAACACTCGCGTAGAAGGAGTCCTCCACAAAAAAACCGCGCCTCGATCGCATGACTACGATCGTCTTCGCGTCGCGGGATTGATTCTTTCGGGATGCCGGGCCGGTGTGAGATGAATTCGATGGCCCGCGAGCCTCTCAGTGGAGACTCCCGCAGACAAATTTCCCGATTTCTGTCATGTTCCCAACTTCGGCAAAGTAAATGCTCTGTAACCGGAATGGAGTGTCGTGCGCCGGCTTCATTTGCCGGTCTTGATGATATAAACTGAGCCGAGTGAAGGTGGCGCCGGACTGCTTCCAGGGAAATCGGAGCCGCGCTTGGCTGGCAAATGCAAGGACCGCCTCGACAGCATGTATGGCATGAATTCTCTCGAACGCCTCGCTTCGTCGAGTACTATCAAAATGAACGTCAACAGCGAATCCCGCTTTAAAATCGCTGCTTTTGCCTGGTCCTCTTGCTTTTTAGCTCTTTGCCCGGCTGTGATCGACCGGCCGCGCGAAAGTATGCGCGCGCGAAGGAGATGCAGAATGCGCTTTAGGCTTTTGGTCCTCCCCACTCTGGCCGCGATCATTTTCGCGGTCGCGGTTCCCGCTTTTTCCCAAGTTGCTCCGACGTATCAGCGAAATACTCTCGACCTGAGCGTCGGCGCGGGCGCCTCGAGTTACGACGTCGATTGGGGACATGGCCGGATGTATGGAGCCACGGTATGGGCCGACTGGTATCCCCAGAGGATGCCAAGAGCGCTGCACGGCCTGGGAGTGGAGGCCGAGGCCCGCGATATCAGCTTCGATCGGCATCTTCCGCCGCAGGAAAATATCCGCCAGGATACGGCCGGAGGTGGACCTATCTTCGCCTGGCGCCATTTTCGTTACTTTCATCCTTATGCCAAATACCTGATCTCATTTGGAAGCTACGACTTTACTTCGCCGAGCCCCACTTACTCGCACGCTACGCTCGCCCTTGTGGCTCCGGGAGCCGGGTTCGAGATCCGGCTCTTCCGGCCGATCTGGCTGCGCGGCGACTATGAGTACCAAACGTGGCAGAAATTGCTTGGAAAAACGCCCAATCCTCAGGGGATCACCGTCGGCATCGCCTATAACTTCGCGTACCCCGTCTCCAACAAACGCTGACCGCTACGCTCGACGTTAGCGCAACATCGGTATCGCTCGCAAAGCTTCGGCGGCTCATAGTGCGGCTGGCAACGCCGGACGTGCAAAGTGTTAGTCTAGCCAGTGTATGGATCGATACAGGCGCGCGAATCTGGCTCTGGTTTTAGCCGCAACGGCAGTCTTGGCCACCAGTTGCGCAGCGCAATCGAGTGAAGTTCAACCGAGCGTACCTTATCCGGTCAAGCCGACCCCATCCGACTCCGTAATTCCCTACCCGGCCAGGCCCGTGCCCAGGGTCCAGAATCTCTCGCCGTTCAATGACAACAACACGCCTTCGGCGATGGACCACTTCATTGTGTACCGGTCTGAAGAGCAGATGAACGCTTCCGATCGCGCCCTGGCCGCGAAGACGCAGCCTGCGATTCGCGCGGCTGCCGTGCTGGCCGGCATGGAATTCGAAAAGCCGCAATGGAGCTACCGGCAGTTGGAGTGTCAGGCCGTTCCCAACCACTTGTTCCTGCTCTTTGAGAGCATGGGCGGTGCCGGCGACGTGAGTCTTTTTTCGGCCTCGATTCCGCGAGCTGGCAATGGACATCTACGTATCGTTCCTGTCTCACGGCGCGGCTTCTCGCTCTTCTGGCCCGCTCCCGTCAACATGCTCGCCATTACGGCCTTCAACCGCATTCGCTCAGAGGAACCGACAGGCCCGCCCGCCGACTGGCTTGCGACGAGTATATGTTATGCCGCGCTCACCGAGCCGCGCCTCGACATCGCGCTCTCGCCGCATGAAGCTTCCGATACGAGTCTCGCGTTGTCCTTCCCGCCCTCGCTCGAAGTTGGTCAGCAAGGCGAGTCGACGGTCCGCTTCGTGGATGTCGCGACCGCGAGCCTGCCGATGCAGTGGGCTTTGACCTTCGACGCCAGGGGCCAGCTTGTCAAAGTCGAACACTTCCCCACGCCGGTTTTCGTCACGCGGATCATCCCCAAAAACTAGATAACTATTAAAAGCTAACCTTGCGCTGGGGAAACCACGTGAGCTGAATGTTGGTGGTGGTTACGGTCTGTTCTCCCGGCAGATACACCGGCGCTTTGTAGTGCTCGATGGCAAAGTTGCCGTTGATCTCGAAATCCTTGCCAATCCGCTTGACGGCTTGAAACTCGATGTCGTTCATCGTGGTGCCGTTCGGAATAAAGTTGTTGACGGCTTTCTGTCTGCGCGCGCTCACCTGCAGCCACTCGTTGCCGCTCAGGTGATACGTGATCCAGGCCTGGCCGCCTTTGTCTTCGCGGCCGATCCAGTCGCCGAAGAGTTGGCCCTGGTTGGTGTAGCCCTGCCTCTCAATTCCTTCGTAGTACATGAATTGCCCGCCCGCGCTGCGGTTGGTGGGCGGATCGGTGGAAGCTCCTTCCACGCGCACATCGAGCTTGGGCACGCCCGGCACATGCGAGAGATAAATTCCCGGACGCACGGCGGCGCGGCGTGGCGCGTCGATCGGAGAAATGTCGTCGTGCGCCTCCGAGTCGGTGTAGAGCGTAAGCCAATTGCGGAGGTAAGGCAGCCGCCAGGAAAAGTCGAAGGCTCCAAAACGCGCGCCCGGGTCGCTCGTGTTTCCCTTGTTGGCGCTGGTTCCAGCGGTAAGACTAAAAAAGCTGCGTAGAAACGAGTGCAGGCTCACGGGCTGATGGCCCTCGCCGCCAAACAGGACCGTGCGCTCAAAGCCGAATTCCAGATCCCGGTAGGGCCGGAAACTCACTTTTTCTACGTGCACCCAGGGATCGCCGGGATTGATGACGTTCGCCGCGCCGGAAGAAGGATTCTGTTCGTAGGCCGGATCGGGCATCTCCGTGTGGCCGCGCAATGCGCCTACCAAAAACTCGTAGCGGAAGGGACCCGTGAGCTGCGACAGCACGGGGATTTTCAGCGGCTCGATGCGATTGATCTCGAATGCGTAGAAGTTTTGCGCGTTATTGGAAAACGCCATGCTGGCGCCCAGGGCCGGCCCCAGCCACTGGTCCTGCTTGCCGAATGAGACAACGTGATTGAGAATCTGATAGGAGAGATACGCCTCGATGAATCGCCCCTGAGTTAGAGAGCCGATCGGCCCTTGGGGAATAGTGGTCTGGTTGTACACCGCGGTGGTGTTGCTGTACGGCGCCGTGCTCGACGGAATGTAGTAAAGGGTATTGTCGATATTCACGCTCAGTGTCTGTGCCAGCGACGCCGAGTAGCCCGTGGCCGAAGGCGCGCCCTGAGACTCGAAGCGCGCATAAAGTGCGAAGCGTCCCGCGGTCGCGTAGCCGCTCACGCCGGAGTAGTTGTTGAAGCCGTTCTCATAAGGACGGCCGTAATCGTTCACAATGGTCTGCCCGAGATGAAAGCTGTCGTCGAGCGGAGTACCGCCAATGGCGCGCATTACGCTGTACACCGATTCGATACGCGTGCTCCCCCGGTGCGGCCCGCAAGGCCCTTCCATGTCCTCATGCAGTTCGTGATTGAGCGCAGCGTAAATCGCGCGCGCCTCGCCGGCGGCAGGAGCGCCAACGTCCTCGCCGTCTTCGATCTGCTGGCTCGCGTCTTCAAGCATGTGCATCACGCTCGCGCGCGTCCATGGCCTGAGCCCGAGAAACACCTGGTCCAAATATCCGAGAGAATAAAGCCGCAGCATGGCTGGGTACACCCAGCTATCGACAGGAATATACGGCGATCCGAGCTTGGAAGGTTCGCACGGGCTGGGTTGCCCCAGCCATCCCCGCGTCCTTCGCTTTCGCCTCCACGCGTTGAACAGTGTCCCCCTTTGGCTCCCTGCTCCGTTTTGTATAGAGCAGATCAACATTTTAATATGAGGGACTCCAGACTTACTGCGGGCGTTCGCGCCGGCCTTGCGGGCGTCGCCCGCTTGTGCCGTCGCTGGGGGTTTTGGCGTCCCCTCGCCGCAGTTCTCCCGGCTTACCTTGACTGAACTTCCAGACGCGCTGTCCACGCAGACCCCGCTGGAGCGATAAACCGAGGCGTTGGCTGTTGTCCGTTTGCGGCTCCGGCGGCCTTCGTCTAGCGGGAGGCGGCTGGGCTGTCTGCCAGTTGTATGAAGTTTCGGGGCTCGTTTGATGTCCGTTCGTTTTCATTACGGCTCGTCTGTTCATCTTCCCCCGCTTTTCAAACCCACCCTCACGGCGACGCTGTGGGAGTCAATTTCCGTCGTGAACAGCCCAATTCGACAGACGGGACTTTCACCCGCCTTCCAGTCGACTTCACCGGCGCAACCCCCGCTGCCTTTGTAGCGACCATCCAGCGCAGCGGACAAAACGAGCTGGTCGAAAATTTCCCGATATGGCATTCGAAATCTCACAGTGCGGGCCTTGCCGTTCTGCCGCATCACCGCCATGCACGCCCACCGCCAAAACCGTTCGTCCATCGTGTAGGAGGCGCGCTTGCGCGGTTCCTTGAGCGAAATGGTTTTCGGTTGTGGCGGCAGCGGTTTCAAAAAGCCCTTGGTGGTCTGGAATACGCGCAGCCGTTTCCGTTTCTTCACCCAGGCCGGCAATTCGTCAGGCTTCGTCACATATTTCAGCAGGTAGTGAAAATCATCCTTGGTGATGCGCTGGACTTTCACCCAGCCGCGATCCCACAACTCCGCCAGCAGTTCTTTGGGCAGGAAACGGCGCGTCAGGAAAATGGCGTGGTAATGCACCCAGCCGGATTCGTGGAATTCCACCTTGATGCAGTAGGGCGCATCAATGACGTAAATTTTGCCCTCATGCTCGACGCCGTGCCGGAGTTGGTAAAACACTTTGCGCAGCCAGTCGCGGCTGTCTTCAAAGGCGGTTTCCTCATCGGCGTAGTTTTTCGGGTCCAGCGTAAACGTCAGAAACAACTTGCCGCTGACATCCGGCAGGCGATCCCAGAACCGCGCCAGCACCTTGAAAATGCCGACCGGATGAAACCACGACGCCGGGATGAATTCCTTGATGGTCTGTTCGCCGGGGATTTTTGCGGCTAGGCGTCGCTGGCCGATTGCCGGCAAATGACTTCACCAGGGTAATCGGATGAATCCAGTTCTGCACCTGGGCGGAAAGCTGGCGCAGGTGTGGCCGGCTCACGAACCCCCGACCGCAGAATGCCATCCCCGTTTTAGGGGATGGTGAAGAGGCAAGGTTCAGGGGGCAGATGGAAAGGCCTAATTTAGAGCCATCCAATAACGAATCATGCCAACACGCCTTGCAAACACGCTCCGGTTTATACTGGCAACGGTGGGATCACTTTTTGCATTAGTGCTTCATTTCCAGCCACGCGGCCAATCCCTTCATCAGCAGCATCTACACAGCGGATCCTTCGGCGCACGCATGGTCCGATGGACGGCTTTATGTGTACCCATCCCGTGACATGGATCCGCCGCGCGTGCGTCTGATAGATGGGTTCGGTGTTTTCCACCGCGGACATGGTGAATTGGCGGGACGAAGGCGAAATTTTGCGGGCGAGCGAAGTGCCTTAAGCGCCAGGAAGGCGGCTTCATGTGGGCGCCCGATTGCGCCTTTCGGAATGGCACGTACTATTTCTATTTTCCGCACCCGAGTGGCACCCGATGGAACAATACATGGAAAATTGGCGTGGCGACAAGCACCAAACCCGCGAGTGACTTCAAGGTGGCCGGATACGTCAAGGGAATCGGCGGCTTCGCGATGATTGATCCCGCCGTATTTGTGGACACCGATGGACAGGCCTACCTCTATTTAGGCGGCGGCGGCCATTGCCAGGGCGGAAAACTAAGAGCCAACATGACCGAGCTGGACGGAGCCGTAGAGGACATGACGGGCTTGGTGGATTTTCACGAGGCCACCTGGGTTTTCAAGCGGAACGGAATTTATTACCTGACTTATGCCGACAATAATCCCGGCGCGAATCGCATGCGCTACGCGACCAGTGCCAGCCCGCTGGGGCCAGTGGGTACACAAGGGCATCTACCTGGAACCGACTGATTGCGACACCAGCCACGGTTCCGTCGTGGAATACAAAGGGGAATGGTATCAATTCTATCACAACAAATCGCTTTCTGGCAAAGGCAACCTCCGTTCCATGTGCGTGGATAAAATGCAGTTCAATGAGGACGGGTCGATCCAGACCGTCGTGCAGCCAACTTTTATGCAGGCGCGGCAAAAATGCAAGGCGGTAAAAATGCCATCTGACCAAATCCCGTGCGCAAAACGGAGCCGTGGTCAGCGATCAACAACGGCGGCTGGGGCCGCAATCGGCGCGATCTTCACCTCACCAATACGGTTTGAAATCGAAGGCGGTGGGACGGGCAAACGGAGGACAAGCCACGATTTATATTCACTATGCAACCGCGAAGAGGGAAACTCCGGTTATATGTGAACGGGGTTGACTATTCATTCGTGAACATCTTTTCCACTGGCGGCTGGAACCATTTTGCCGGGCGGACGTGCCTGACGGTTCCCCTTCGCGCCGGCGAACAGAATACCCTCCAACTGGCCGGCGGCAGCGGCGGGGTCAACGTGGATTATATCGAAGTCGATCCTTTGGACTTTTAATCTCAAGGGGCGGCGGCGGCCCGTCTGCTCCGCATATTCGCCCGGCAGCAGGCCAAACTGTTCCCGAAAAACTTCGCGGAAATGCTTGAGGTCGGAAAAACCCACGGCATAGGTGATCTCGGTAACGGTCAGTTGAGATTCCTTGAGCAATTTTGCGGCACGATTCAAACGCATGGTCCGGATCTGCATATTGGGCGTGCTGCCCGTGACGGCCTTGACCTTTTAGGA
>CAVXOO010000136.1:0-4538 GCA_963762945.1 uncultured Acidobacteriaceae bacterium
CCTCGCGCGATCATCCTGACGCTGAACGCAGTGAAGAGGAAGGATCTGAATCCGAACGGAGCCGCCAGGCGGTTCCGCCGATAGGTGAGAGACGACATGATTACGCAGAACAAGAGGAACGAGATTCGCCAGCGCATTCACTCGCGCATCCGCGCGAAGCTTGCCGGGACCCCGGAGCGGCCGCGGCTGAACGTGTATCGCTCGCTCAACCACATCTATGTGCAGGTGATCGACGACCGGAAGGGCGAGACGCTGGTATCGGCGTCGACACTCGAGGCTAAGTCGAAGACTGGCGGCAATGTGGCGGCGGCCAAGGAGATCGGCAAGACGATTGCCGAAAAAGCCGTGGCCCAGGGCATCAAGCAGGTGGTCTTCGATCGCGGCGGCTATCTCTATCACGGCCGCGTGAAGGCGCTCGCCGATGCGGCGCGCGCGGCGGGACTTGAATTCTAGCTATTAGCTCTTAGCCGTTAGCTTTTAGCTTCATTGTGCGGAGTTGAAGGTTGCGGCTCAAGCAAGAAACAGCTAAGAGCTAAAAGCTAACAGCTAAAGGCTCAGAGAAGAGACAGAGGCAATGACAATTTTGACAAAGAAACTCGATGCCAACCAGTACAACCTGAAGGATCAGGTGGTGGCCATCAATCGCGTCACCAAGGTGGTAAAGGGCGGCAAGAACATGTCGTTTGCCGCGCTGGTGGTGGTGGGCGACGCCGGTTCCGGCGTGGTGGGCTACGGATCGGGCAAGGCCAAAGAGGTTCCCATGGCGATTCGCAAGGGAATCGAGTCGGCCAAGAAAAACCTGGTGAGGGTGAACCTGACCGCGACCACGATTCCGCATCAGGTCCTGGGCCGCTTCGGCTCGGGCCAGGTGTTGCTGAAGCCGGCGCCAGAAGGCACGGGCGTGATTGCCGGAGGCGCGGTGCGCGCGGTGATGACCTCGGTGGGCGTGCAGAACGTGCTCACCAAGAGCCTCGGCTCCCCGAACCCGCACAACGTGATCAAGGCCACCTTCGACGCGCTGGCGCAGTTGCGCGATCGCGGCGATGTGGCCACCATGCGCGGCAAATCCGTGGAGGAGCTGTGATGGCTGCGACCAAGAAGATTCGTATTGAATACTACCGCTCAAAGAACTCCACGCCCGCCAAGCATAAAGCGGTGGTGAAGGGTCTGGGCTTTACGCGCCTCAATCAGATCGTCGAGCGCGTGGACAATGATTCCATTCGTGGCATGGTGAAGGCTGTGCCGCACTTAGTCCGCATTTTGGAAAAGTAGTGTGAGTGAGTGAAACAGTGAAGAAGTGAAAGAGTGAAGCGGATCGGCAAGTTTTTCACTCCTTCACTCGTTCATTTCTTCACTCGTTCACTTCTTCACTTACACAAACGCGAGTCGGCAGTCTGAACCGCCGGCGCTATAGCGAGGAGAATATGGCAAAGAACTTATCGAATTTGCGCGCACCGCGGAAGGCCAATACCGGGCGCAAGCGTGTGGGCCGGGGCATGGGATCCGGCATGGGCAAGACCTCGACCCGAGGCCACAAGGGCCAGGGAGCGCGCACCGGCACAAGCCTGATGCGCGGTTTTGAAGGCGGCCAGATGCCGCTGCACCGCCGCCTGCCCAAGCGCGGATTTACCAACATCTTCCGTACCGAATACACGGTTGTGAATCTGGATCGTATTGCGGAGCTGGGCGTGGCTGAGATCGCGCTCGACGACTACCGCAAGCTCGGGCTAGCCTCGAACAAGAAAGCGCTGATCAAGATTCTGGGTTCGGGAGAACTCAAGAAGGCTGTCACCATCCACGCGCACAAGTTTTCGAAATCGGCAACGGAGAAGATCGAGAAGGCCGGCGGCAAGGCCGTGCTCGTTGGCGGCGAAACCGCTCCGGCAGCGGCGTAAGAACGCAGCGATCAGCTTTTAGCTCTCCAGTTCGACGCTCGATATCGCACGATGAAGCTAGAAGCTAAAAGCTAAGAGCTAAAGGCTGCTCTTCTGTGACGCAACGCACGACCGCGGTTCCCTCGGGTTCGGTAGTCTTAAGATCACTTGGGAATACCGGAAAACAGGATCGAAGTAAGACTCGAAGTACGACCCAGAGTATGACCCACAGTACGAATTGACCGGCGCAACTTGGGGCGCCTGAAGCGGATCACCCGATATGCTTGAGAAATTTCTCAATATCTTCCGGATTCCCGACCTGCGCAAGAGGGTGCTTTTCACCCTGGGCATTTTGGCCATCTACCGTCTCGGCGCCTGGATTCCCACGCCCGGCGTGAATACCGCGCAACTGGAGCTGATGTTCAGCAATGCGAATAGCTCCATGTTCGGGCTGATGGACCTGTTCAGCGGCGGCACCTTGCGCCGCATGACCATCTTCGCGCTCGGCATCATGCCCTACATCACCGCGTCCATCATCTTCCAGCTTCTGACCGTGGTCTATGAGCCGTTGGCACGCATCCAGAAGGAAGGCGAACTGGGCCGGCGCAAGATCACGCAGTGGACGCGCTACATGACCGTGGTTCTTGGCGCGTTGCAGTCGATCGGCATCGCGGCCATTCTCACCAAGCAGGGACTGGTGCTGCATCCGGGGCCGTCCTTCATTCTGCTCACCGTGGTTACGCTCACGGCGGGCACGGCATTCATCATGTGGCTGGGCGAGCAGATCACCGATCGCGGCATTGGCAACGGCATGAGTCTGCTGATCTTCACCGGCATTGTCGCCGGCCTGCCGCGCGGCGTGGCCGGCCTGGTGCAGAAGGTGCAGACCGACGCCTGGGGTCCCTTGAGCATTGTCGTGGTGCTGGCGCTGGTGGCCGGCATGGTCGCCGTTGTCGGCTTCATTGTCTATGTTGAGCGCAGCGAGCGCCGCATTCCCATCCAGAGCGCGCGGCGCATCGTAGGCCGGCGCATGATGGGCGGCCAATCGAGCCACCTGCCGTTGAAGGTCAACTCCGGCGGTGTGATGCCCATCATCTTCGCCAGCTCCATCCTCTCGGCGCCATTGCTCTTCGGCCAGATCGGCTGGATACAGAACAACCGTTTCCTGCAGCCCTTCGTCGATCCCAGCGGTCCGTTGGGGCCGGGGATGCCCTGGTACGAGATTGTGAACGTTCTGTTCATCATCTTCTTTGCGTATTTCTACGTGTCCATCGTGATGCGCCCCGACGACATTGCCGATAACTTCCGCAAGTCCGGATCGTTCATCCCTGGCATCCGGCCTGGCAAGCGTACTTCGGACTTTATCAACGACATTCTCACGCGCATTACATTGGTTGGCGCGATTTACCTGATTATTGTCCAGATGATCCCCACGTTTCTCATCTCGGGCATCCGTTTCGACAAGATTTGGCTTATCGGGAGGTTTTTCGAGGGTCTTCCTAACTGGATGATTCACGGAATGAACGTCAACTTCTACTTTGGCGGCACTTCACTGCTCATCGTGGTGGGTGTGGCCATGGATACAGTCAACCAGATCGAATCGCAGCTGATCATGCGTCACTATGACGGCTTTTCCCCGCGCTCCGGTCGCATCCGCGGAAGGAAAACCTGGTAATGTCTTCATCAGTTTCAACTCAGGCTTTAAATACGAGCGGCCGGGCGGCGGAAACGAAATCCGCACCCGGCCCGATTCTTTTACTAGGAGCTCCCGGCGTGGGCAAAGGCACCCAGGCCAAGGAGTTGGTCAAGATCTGGCATATCCCGCAGATCTCGACCGGCGATCTGCTCCGGGGCAACGTGGCTAATGACACCGAGTTGGGCAAGATGGCCAAGGAAATCATGGGCCGCGGCGACCTGGTGCCCGATACCCTGGTCAACGAGATGGTAGCTGCCCGTTTGCTCGAGCCCGATACCGCCCGGGGATACATCCTCGACGGTTTCCCGCGGACACTCGGCCAGGCTCACTGGCTGGATGGACGTCTCGCGGCGCAAACCGCGCCCCTGCCGGTCGTTGCCGTCAGCATCCAAGTGAACTATAATGAGTTATTGTGCCGCATTACGGGGCGCCGGAATTGTCCGGTCTGCCAGACCATCTACAACACCTGCTTCAATCCGCCAAAGCTGGACGGGATTTGCGATGTTGAAGGTGCAACCCTGACCCAGCGAGCCGACGACACGGAAGAAGTTTTCAAGGAGCGCATGCGCGCTTACGAAGCCCTCACCGCGCCAGTCGTCGATCATTACCGGGCTCTGGGGCGATTTGCGGAAGTGGATGGAGACCGGCCGATCCCTGAGATCGCAGCCGGAATTGTTGTCGCCGTCGAAAGGTTGCGCCAGCAGGCGTAGCTATCGGGGCGGGTTTGTGCGTGTGAAATACAGTTGTCAGTGATCGGTTTTCAGTGGTCAGTTGGAGATTGCCTGAGTAATCGGCATCAATTGCCCTCAGATTCTGAACGGACAACTCAGAGAAATAGAAGGGCCAGTGAGTTGGGTGTAAGTGAAGATTGCCGGCGACGGCAGGATGGAACTGACAACTGATCACTGACAACTGAGAACTGATTTTTCGTGGCCGTTGTACTCAAGTCGTCCCAGGAGATCGAGAAG
>CAVXOO010000137.1:0-6054 GCA_963762945.1 uncultured Acidobacteriaceae bacterium
CCTGAAGCCGCCCGCCGGCGGATTCCTCGACAAGCTCAAGATGCTGCCGCATCTCGCCGAGCTCGGAAGTGCCTTTCCCAAACGGTCGCCGCCAAAGACGCGCCGTGCAAAGAAATGATCCGGCGCGAAGGATTCGATCTCAACTATTTCCCGATCCTCAAGTGCTGGCCGCACGACGGCGGGCGGTTTATCACGCTGCCCTGCGTGCACACGCGCGATCCGCGAACCGGCAAACGCAACATCGGCATGTATCGCATGCAGGTTTACGACGGCCAGACCACCGGAATGCACTGGCAGCGGCAAAAGGTCGCGGCCGAACACTATCGCGAGGCGCTGCGCGGCGGCAGCCTCTTGGACAGGTGACGTGGCTGGGACGAAATCCGCGCGCGTGGCGATGATGGCCGAGTCGGCCGGCGGCGCGGTGGCGATTCCCGAGCGGCCCGCTGGCGCAATTCCGCAGCTCGCGCTCGGCAATCTGAAAGGCTCGCGGCTTGAGGTCGCGGTCGCCATCGGCACCGATCCTGCGACGACTTTTTCCGCAATCGTTCCCGCGCCGCCTGAGGTCGAGGAGTTTCTGATCGCAGGATTTTTGCGCGGCAAGCCGGTCGAGATTGTGAAGTGCGAAACTGTCGATCTCGAAGTGCCGGCTCATGCGGAGATTATTCTCGAAGGTTATGTGGAACTGGGCGAACTGCGGTCGGAAGGCCCCTTCGGCGACCACACCGGCTTTTACACGCTGCCCGACGAGTACCCGGTCTTCCATCTGACCTGCGTCACGCACCGCAAGGACCCGATTTACGCGGCGACGGTTGTGGGCAAGCCGCCCATGGAAGACGCGTGGATGGGAAAGGCCGTGGAGCGGATTTTCTTGCCCGCGATGAAGATGACAATTCCTGAGCTTGTGGATATTCATCTGCCGGTCGAAGCGGTCTTTCATAACCTGATGATCGTCTCGATCAAGAAGAGCTATCCCGGCCACGCGCGCAAGGTGATGAACGCCATCTGGTCGCTGGGCCAGGCCATGTTTACCAAGTGCATCGTTGTGGTCGATGAGGATTGCGACGTCCAGGACATCGGCGAAGTGGTGCTGCGCGTGGCCAACAACATCGATCCGGAGCGCGACATTCAGTTCATGCTCGGGCCCGTGGACTCGCTCGATCACGCCTCGCGCCTGCCCAACTACGGATCGAAGATGGGCATCGACGCGACGCGCAAGTGGAAGGCCGAAGGCTTTGAGCGTCCCTGGCCGGCGATGATCGAGATGGATCGCGGGACGAAGGCGAAAGTAGATGCGATGTGGGCGAAGCTAGGGCTTTGATCCGCTTTCGCCCGCGTCTTCCTGGTGCGAACCCTGCGCAGCGACTCGCCCCGCTCTGTTATATCTAGACCCATGCGGGTTCACCTTCCCTGCCGCCTTGTTGTTTTCGCTGTGGCGCTGATGCTTTCCGTTCCTGCCTTTGCCCAGCAAACTTCCGGCACCTTTCGCTGGATCGATTTTCACGATTCTAAAGATCAGAACATCGTGGCCTGGGTTACGCGGTCGTTGCAGGTGGAAAAATGGACTGCGATTCGCGAGATCGGCGTGGTCTACGATGCGGCGCTGGTTGTGACTGCGGACCGCGGGGGGCCGCAAGCGCCTCCCGGCAATGACAGCTTTACAATCTGGAACGCGTCGCTGACCAGCCACGTGGTTGCGCCGCTGCTTAAAGGCGTGAACCTGCGCTGGATCGACTGGGAGCATTTTGCGCCCGGCGCGCCCGAGGAGCTGACGGTTCTTTACGACAACTGCCATGACTGCGCGGCCAGCACTTTCTTGACGAGCTTCCACTACGATATTGCGCACCACATGTGGGCGGCGCGCTGGATTCGCGGGGGCCAGGGCGTGCTGGTGTGGAATGCGGTTCCGCCCACCGCTCCCGGCGTGACGTGGACCGAGGTGTATGCGCTGATGTCGGGCGCGGAGAACCGGGCCTACGTGTGCACGTGGAATCACTTCGACTACGGCAAGGTGCGGACGCCGAGCGATACGCTTTTCCGCTACGATGTGGACCCGCAGACCGGCCTCGAGCGCACCACGGAGCTGACCCGCGAAGAGGCCGAATCGATGAAGCTGCGCCTGTGCGGCGCGCAGGAGGCCATCCAGAATCTCGCGCGCGGCCAGGATTCGGAATTGTGCCAGCAGTTGCTCAACACGCGAGGGCAGCGCAAGCCGGTGACCACGCCGCCGGCCAACAATCGCGGCCAATCGGCTGCAGGGCACGTGAACCATTGACGAAAACCCGCCCCAAACGCGAATTTCGCTTAGGATGGGGTATCCGAATGTGCGCCATTGACGGCATCTGGAGGAATCTCCTAGAATTTCGAGACTTTTGTATCACGAACCGTGTTCAACCGAATGGAGGTTGAGATGAAAAGTAGCACTCGACTCGCACTTTGCTTACCGCTGGCCCTTGCGGCCATCCTTTTTCTGGCGGGATCGCATTGGAAATTTATGCCAGGCCTCACCGCAGTTCAGGCCGCTGCACAAGATCAGGCGCCGCCTGATCAGGGTCCCGATCCAGCGGCCGTGAATCAAGCGCCCGATAGCAGCGCAGCACCAGCCGGTGAATCGTATACCACTGAGGCTCCGCCGGCTGCCGATCAGAGTCCCGACGACGCCAACTACGCGGAACAGCCCACGGCAACCGCGAATGAAGCTCCGCCACCGCTGCCGCAATACGTGCAGCCGCCAGCGCCGGACGATGGATACATTTGGACGCCCGGCTACTGGGCCTGGGGTGCATACGGCTATTATTGGGTTCCCGGCGTGTGGGTTGAGCCACCGTATGAAAACGCGCTCTGGACCCCCGGCTATTGGGGCTTTTACGGCGCCCATTACCTTTGGTATCCCGGCCACTGGGGTTCCCATATCGGCTGGTATGGGGGCATCAACTATGGCTTCGGCTACGTCGGATTCGGTTACGAGGGCGGCTACTGGCACGGCGGCCACTTCTTCTATAACCGCGTCTACAACAACATCAACGTGCGCAATGTGCACAACGTATACAGCTACCGCGCCAATGTGCGCGTGAACGACAACGTTCACGTCAACAATGGGGTTCGCTCCAGCTATCGCGGCGGACCGAACGGCGTGGTGTCGCGTCCGCGGCCGCAGGAAGGCGCGGCGTATCGCGAGCCGACCGCTCCGCGCATGAACACGCAGGTGCAGCACGAGCAGAATTACGGTGCGGTGCGCGGGCAGTACGCCAGCGAAAATCACGGCAGGCCAGCCACGCCGGCAGAATCGCGCCCGCTGCGTGCCGAACCGAACGTAAAGCCGCAGCAGCGCAGCGGCGGTGGAGGCGGGGGCCACTCTGGAGGCCATCGCTAAGTAGTTTCGCAAACCGCAAAAAACAGCAAGGGCCGCACGCCGATTGGCGTGCGGCCCTTCCCTTTGTCGGGAATCAAGCGATTCCTCACTTACGAAATCCGCTTCACATCATTCCGCCGCGAACACCTTGATCGCCACAAGATTGCGCACCCAACGCGCGGGACGCTTTTCGCCTGTGGCAATCAACTTGAGCGGTCCATCGGCCGCAAGGGGTTTGCCGTTTTCAGTGTCGGCCACGATGACCGTGGAATTACTCAAATCAGGCGTCACTTCGCCGATTGAGTACACTGCTTCGTAACCGTCGGAGCCCGCGGCCACCACATAGAGCCGCAGGTCTTTGCCGTGCGGTTTGTCGCTCACGCCGAGCGGCGTGAGCAGCGCGATCAGCGGCACGCCGGAGTAGCTTTCGTCGGCCTTGGTGTGCTCGTTGTGGACGGTCACCGTCACGTGCGGCAGGCTGGCCAGCGTGGCCGGAGTCCAGTCCTTGGTCTGACTGCCGAAGCTGACACGCATCGCGCCGGGTGGGATGGGCGTCGCATCGCCGTGAGGCATCGCGCCATGCATCATCATCATGCATTGGCACATGTCCATATCCGCCCCATTGCCCATCGGCATTGGCTTGGCGCCGCCTGAGTCCATCTTCTTCATGCATTGGCTCATGTCCATCGGCGCGCTTGGGGTGGCCGGCTGGGCCGAGCTTGCGGGCGTGCTCATGACCATGCCGTTCATTGGATCCGCGGGCGCGGGCTGCGGGTTTTGCGTTTGTGCCGGGGCTGCAGCAACCCCCAGCAGGCAGAGAAAGATAACGGCGTTGACGCTCAAGCGCATGGAGTGAGCCTCCTAGCTTCATCGTATACTGTACGCATGTCGATCGCGCGCAATCTCGCCGGCATCGCCAAGGGCATGAGCATAACCGCGCGCGAGGCCTTTGCGCCGACCGAGGTGGAGAACTATCCTGACGGTCGGGGCCCCAATCGCGGCGCTGTTTTCGAGTCGCGCTTCCGCGGCGCGCACGAGTTGCAGCGCGACGAGCAGGGTCTGGAGAAATGCGTGGCGTGTTTCCTGTGCGCCGCAGCCTGCCCATCGAATTGCATTTATATTGAAGCCGCCGAAAACACCGCCGAGAATCGTATCTCCTCGTCGGAGCGCTACGCCAAGGTTTATAACATCGACTACAATCGCTGCATCTTCTGCGGCTACTGTGTCGAGGCCTGCCCGACGGACGCGATCACGCACGGCCACGGATTCGAGCTGGCCACGCTCAACGCGACCAACCTGGTGATGCGCAAGGAAGAACATGCTGGTGCCGGTGGCGGCGCTGACTTCAAAATAAGTGATCTGTCGCGTCTTCCGCGCCAGACGCTGCCGTCGAGCGCCTGCAGTTGCGGCTGTTTTTGCGCATAACCTGTGCTATTAGCCTCTATCGAGAAGGAAAGCGTTTGCCCAGAACAGTTTCTGGGAATTGTCTCCCCGAATTTTACTGGTTTTGCTGCAGAATGGGTGCATAATGCTCATCCTCAAGCGCATAATTGTCGATGAAATCCATGAGTTAGCCAGTGAGTTCGGTTCCGTGAGCGGGCTGGCATGGGGACTGTGCGAAGCCGATGAATCGGTTTCCGTGGAGAGAGCGAATGCGGATCCGGAGCCTTGTGGGCGTCTGGGCCGTGGCGGTTGTAGTGTGCTTTTCGGCCGGCGGCGAAAGCCCGTCCGCGCCCGATGGCCAACTGCGCACGTTGACGAAGGCGCGGGAGGTTCATAACTTTCCCGTGGAAGAGGCGGCGCGCGCCTACCCAGTTCATCTCCACGCAGTGACCACCTATTACGATCCCTATATCGATGCGCGGCACGCGGCGATCTTTGTTTGTGACAGTTCGGGTTGCGTATTCGTGTCGGTTCCAGCGCGTCCCATACTCCCCATCCAGGCGGGCGATGCGGTCGATATCGTCGGAGTGACGGGTCCGGGCGATTACGCTCCGGTGGTCATCAGCGATCAAGTGCAGCGTGAAGGTCAGTCCCACTTGCCCGCGAATCCCCCGAAGATTCCTCTGACGCAGCTGCTCACGGGGGTCTTCGACTGCCAATGGGTCCAGATCGAGGGCCGGGTCCGCAATGTACGCCTGGAGCCGCACAACGTGATTCTGGAAATCGCGGCCGAGGACGGTTCGTTCACGGCAATTACCCTTCGCCAGCCGGACGCCGATTACGAGTCCCTGGTGGATTCGCTGGTTAGCATTCGGGCCAATGTGGCTCCGTTATTCAACCCCAGCCGGCAGATGGTAGGGCTGCACGCATTCTTCCCTTCGCTGCACGAGTTGAGCTTGATCCAGGCTGCGCCGCGCGATCCTTTTTCGGTGTCATCGGTCCCGATCTCGCAACTGTTCCGCTTCTCGCCCGTAGCCAAGCTTCTGCATCGCGTGCATGTGCGCGGCAACGTAACTCTGGATTGGCCGGGCCGCATTCTGTGCATCCAGAACGGCAAGAACGGCATCTGCATGCAAACCACGCAAGCCGCTGGCGTGCCCGTGGGCTCACTGGTTAACGTGGTGGGATTTCCCGCCATTAACCAGTTCAAGCCGACGCTTGAGGACGCAAGCTTCCGCGCCACCGGGCAGACCTCTGCGCCCGTTCCGCGTCTTGTGGCGCCCGTAGACGCCCTCGAAGGCGATCTCGATGGCCAGCTTATG
>CAVXOO010000138.1:0-4014 GCA_963762945.1 uncultured Acidobacteriaceae bacterium
CATGGCCCATCCCAGGGCGACGCCAAGTCCGCCTCCGACCAGTGCCAGCACCAGATTCTCGGTAAGGAATTGCAGGAAGATGACTTTGCCGGAGGCTCCAAGCGCGGATCGCAAAGCCACTTCCCGCTGGCGAGAGGTGCCCTTGGCAAGCAGCAGATTGGCGATGTTCACGCAGGCGATCAGCAGCACAAATCCCACCGCGCCGAGGAGAATCCAGAGCATGTTGATCTCATCCTTTGGCAGGAAGTCGTTGTGCAGCGGCTCCACTGTAGCGCCCCAGCCTTTGTTGCTCTTCGGATTTGCCTGCGCAATGTTGGCGGTGACGGTGTCCATGTCGGCCTGCGCCTGTTGGAGCGTCACACCGGGCTTGAGCCGCCCCATGGCGAGCAGCCAATGGAAGTCGTGATTCAGCTGGTCGGGCTTGAAGGCAAGCGGCACCACCAGCCAGTTGTCGAGACGGTCTGCTTGTCCGGGAGCAAGGACCCCGACCACCGTGTAAGGAGTACCGTCCAGTTGAATGGTCTTGCCTATAATCTTCGGGTCCGAGCCGAGGCGTTTCCACAGCTTGTTCATCAGGATGACTTCGTGGTCATTGCCCAGCGTGCCTTCCTGGGGAAGAAAATCGCGGCCGAAGAGGAATTTATTGCCCAACATGCGATACATGCCGGGCGTGGTGGACTGGCCCTGAATGTACTCTGGCTGTTCGCCGGTGGAAAGGTTGAAGCTGCCGCCAGAGAAGGCATTGATGTCGGTAAAAACAGTGTTCCGGCTCTTCCAGTCCAGGAAATCCTGCGCGGCGGTGCTGTTGCGCCCGCCCTGAACCTTTGACCACACCATGACAAGTTTGTCGGGCTCGGGGTAGGGCATGGACGCAAGCAGCGTGGCATAGACCACTGTGAACATAGCCGTGGTTGCGCCAATGCCGAGAGCCAGTGTGAGGATGGCCGTCACCGTGAATCCCGGCGACTTGCGCAACTGGCGCAGCGCGTAGCGAAGATCGTGAAAGAGCGCGTTCATTCGGTGCCTCCCTGGGGATTATTCAGAGCGTAGCGCTTGCATGGGATCGACTGAAGCCGCGCGGCGCGCGGGCAGCAGGCATGCCGCGATGCCTACGCCCAACAGCACGGCAATGGTTGCGCCGGCAATCGCCGGATTGTACGGGCTGACCTGGAACAACAGGCTGCCCATGGCGCGCGAACACGCGAACGCCACGACGATGCCGGCGGCAGCGCCGGCCAGGATCGGAGCGAGCCCCTCGCCAAGCACGAGCTTGTAGATGCCCGCCCGCTGCGCGCCTAGGGCCAGCCGCAGGCCGATCTCGTGCTGCCGTTGCGCGACGGAGTATGTCACTACGCCGTAGACACCCAGCCCGGCGAGCGCCAGCGCGCTCACTGCAAAGAGCAGGAGCAGGTCCATCTCAAAGCGGCGATTGGCCAGCGAATCCGCGGCGATCCCGCCCAGCGAGCGCACCAGAGGCACCGATGCATCCGGGTCCACGCTCCACACCGCCTGCCGCAGCTCACCGGCCATCGCGGCCGGGTCCTGGCGGGTGCGCAGAACGATGCTGCTGGTGTTTTCGCAGCGATACCAATAGGGCATGTACACCATCATGGGATCGGGTGAAGCGAGCGAAATTGTACGTGCGTCGCGCACCACGCCGATCACGGTAAAAGGCGCCTCGCCGGTATCGCCGGCGCGATTGAATTGCTTGCCGATGGGATTAACGCCGGGCCAGAAGGTGCGCGCGGTTAACTCCGAAACCAGCGCGTACTGCTTGCCCTGGTCGCTGTCGGTGAGGGTTCTGCCAGCCGCCAGGGGCAGGTGAATGGTCTCGAAATACCCTGGGCTCACAAAGCGGAAGTGCTCGGAAGGAAGCTGCATGAACGGCCGGGTATCGCCTCCCACGCGGATCATGTCGATCCAGTAATCTCCCCCCAGCGGCAGCACGCTGACAAGTCCTGCCTGGCTCGCTCCCGGAAGCTGGCGCAGGCGATCGAGCGCCCGCTGGTAAAACCCGAAAGCGGCGGAGGCGCCCGAATACGAGTTGCGCGGCAGGTCGATCTCGGCGGTGATCACATGATCGCTTTCAAAGCCGCGATCGATGCGCATCAGCCTTGTCAGACTCGCGATCAACAGTCCCGTCATCAGCACCAGCGCCACGCTGGCCGCAACTTCAACGGCCACAAGCGTGCTGCGCAGGCGCTTGGAACGGCGCGATTCCCCTGCCTGCCGCGATTCTCCGCGCAGGGCGTCGGCGGGATTGGCGCGCGAACCGATCCATGCGGGAACGGCTCCCGCCAGCAGTGTCGCCGTAGCCGCAAGCGCCACGGCGCAAGCTGCGCCGGCCCAGTCCAGATGCAATGGACCCCTGAAGTCGAGCGCCGGCGGAAGGTAGCGCTGCATCAGCGGCACCAGCGCAGCTGCAACCAGAATGCCGAGCGCTCCGCCCGCGGTCGCGATGGTCGCGGTCTCGCACAGCGCCATGCGCAGCATTCCGGCGCGGCTGGCGCCGAGCGCCGCGACCACGGCCATCTGCTGACGGCGGCCCACGGCCCGCGACAGCAACAGGTTGGTAATGTTCACGCAGCCCACCAACAGCAGTCCCGCCACCGCGGCCAGCAGAATGAAAAGAGGCTTGCGGTTGTCGCCGACCAGCGCCTCCTGGAACGGCGTCAGCACGGCGGAAAGCGTGGCCTTCTGGTCGGCCGCGAGGCCGGCCACGATCGTGTGCTGCAGCGCATTGATCTCTGCGCTGGCCTGCGCAACGGATACGCCCGGCTTGAGCCGCGCCAGTCCGAAGTAGTTGAAGTCGCCCATCGCTTCCGAGAGTTGCTCTTTGCTAAATGCCAGGGGGATCAACGCCTCCACCGGCTTCGAGCGGTCCGCATTGGGGCTGGCGATGGCCTCCGCCATCGGCAGATGGAACGACGCCGGCATGACGCCGATGACGATGTAGGCAAACCCGTTCAGAGTGACGCTCTTTCCCACCACCTGCGGATCGCTTGCGAACTGCGTCCGCCACAGGCCGTTCGTCAGCACCACAACCCGCTCATGGCCCGGCTGGGCCTCCTGATCGGTGAACGCGCGGCCGATCTGCGGTTGTGCGCCCAGCACCGCGAAGATTCCGGGCGTGGCACTCGCCACTTCCACGTTCGTCGGGTGCCCGCCGAGACCGAGCGGCGCCGACGCCTCCTTCATCGCCGCGAACGATTCGAAAGAGCGCGCATTCTGCTGCCACATCGCAAAATGGTTTGCGCTCAGCGGCAGCCGCGGATAGATATCCCGGAACTCCGCCACCTGCTCTTCGGCAACCACCAGCCGCTCGGCGTGCGGATAAGGCAACGGTTTAAGCAGCGCGTCGTATGCCAGCGTAAAGATCGCCGTCGTTGCCCCGATGCCGAGCGCCAGCGTCAACACCGCCGTGAGTGTGAAGCCCGGCGCCTTGCGCAACTGGCGCAGCGCGTAGCGCAGATCGTGAAGCAGAGCGTTCATCGTTCATTCTCCTCAGACTTGTTATTCGCTGCGCAGCGCCTGCATGGGGTCGACTGAAGCTGCGCGGCGCGCGGGGACAAGCGAAGCTGTGAGCACAAGCAAAAGGATTGCAATGACTGTCAGGACGATGACCGCTGGATCGAGCGGATCGACCTCGAAGAGCATCGAGCGCAAGAAACGTGTGGCGAAGATCGCTCCGGCCGCTCCGATGCCGCAGCCGATCAGACCCAGTTTCATGCCGGAAACGAGAACCAGCCTCATCACACCTGTCCGCAGCGAACCAAGCGCCAGGCGAATCCCAATCTCCTGCGTGCGCTGTGTAACCGAATAAGAGATCACGCCGTAGATCCCGAGCGCGGCCAGCAGCAGCCCAAGGCCGGCGAAGGTGGCTACCAGCATCACAAAGAAGCGGCGCGGGGAACTGGCGTGATCCACCAGCATCTGGATGGGCTTGAACTCGTTGGCAGGCTGTTTGGGATTGATCTCGCGCAGAACAGCCATCACGGCGGAGGCCAGTGAAGC
>CAVXOO010000139.1:0-15338 GCA_963762945.1 uncultured Acidobacteriaceae bacterium
CGACGAGGCTCCCGAGCACTTCGGCATCCTGCATGCCGAGTCGCTCACACCGCGCCGCGCCATCTGGACGCTGGCGGCCATCTCGGCCATCATTGGTGTTATCGCTATCTCACTCGCATTCGGCGATTCAGCCGCGCCTTCCGATTCTGCGATTGCGGCCCTTCCTCATGGCATCTTTTCCAGCTTTGGCTACAGTACACACGACAAGATGGCGGCATTGCCTAACTCGCTGCTCACCATCACTCTCACCTCCAACTTTGGCACCTTCATCCTGTACGGGCTCAGTTGCCTGCTGTGCATTATCGCTTATGACAGGCGCCACGACTACAACCTGGTACGGCACAAGTTGATCCCAGGATTTGGACTGCTTGCCAATATGGTCTGCATGGCGTTCTACCTGATCAGCCCCATTTTCGGCTTGGGCACCTTCAAGGAACCGCTGCTGGCGCTGGGCATCTCCACGGCGTGGGGCGCTTATGGAGCCTACTACTTTCTCCGTTCGTCGAAGGCCAAAGGCAAGCCGGTCCTGCTCACAGTGGTGAACTCCGGGCGCCGGCACACAAGAGTTTAGGGTGATTCTCCAGTTCGCACGCAGTCTGGGGGTCTTGTGCAAAGTGGCCTTTTCTTGAGGACAGGCCGCCCGGCAGTAGTATTCCTCGATTGCAAATCAAGAACTGCGATAATTGCTCGACTGTCGGGGCTGAGGTAGATCGGATTACTCTCGCTACGCCCCATGCGGCCGCAATGGATTACTGGATCATGCAAAATCTCTAGATGCGTTATCCCTGGCCATGCCAATCTCTTGGAAGGTGACCTTGTAGCAGTATATTGGCCGCTTGCCTTGTCTCCCACGATAACAAGCGCGTCTTTTAAGTCTACGATTACGTGGATGAGGGCGTCCCGATGCTGGCCAGAATGTTCGAGCGCCGATTGAAGGGGTACAAGCGCAATCGGCCACAGCTTCGAGCAGGGAGGCGCCCTCCTCCTCTCCCGTAAGATTCCCGTTCGTCACCCGCCCGTTTCTCTCAAGCGCATTTTGCTCATGCCTCAATCGGCGTTCACTGATCAGACGATCAATCAGCTCGCCGCGAGACTGTAGCATATCTGGGCGGGTTTTCACCTGCCAAGTTGACAGACTGTGCCGCAAATTGTGGAATCCGAAGCGCTGTCCCTTTGTTAAGATCACACCGCCTCCCATCGCTGCCGGCCGCAATCGGTCAGCAACGATAATGGACGCCGATATCGGAACGCTCCCGAACTTCGAGAGTGACGGAAAAACAAAATCAGCTCCGGCAACGAAGTAATGTAAGAGTTGGCGCTTTCGCGCATTCAGAGCAATCAAATCGGAAGAAGCAGGAAGGGGAGATGCTGCTGCAGTGAGCACGCCAAAGATGGCGTGGAACTAAAGATCAATAGTTAATGAGACTTTGCACCTGACTGCAGGACCGGCCGTAGCGACCGGGAATTCCATGCAACTTTGCCTTGCATAAAATAGCAAATCAAAGCTCACAATAGATCGCGCCGTCCTGAACCATGAGTTCGATGCCGGCGGCTTTGGCGGCCTCTTGCAGGGCCGCCTGCAGCATGACGACTGGATCGGGACTTACGTCGAGCCGGCGCATCAGGCCTTCACCTTTTTTCCCGCCTGCGGAAAGGACGATCTTCAATCCACGACGCTTGCATTTCACCGGCGTGCCATCTTCGAGTTTCAAATTCATCGGCTTGATGAAGGCATCGACATAATGGACTCCGATGCCAGACTTGTCGGAGGTGTGCTGCGGAAGTTTTCCGTCGGCATCAGGATTGACGTCACAGATTTTGACTCTCAAATTGGCCTCCATTGACTGCGATTTTCTGCGAGTCCAGGAATTCGTCCATTACTGTTCTAAACGCGCGGATGTGTTCCGGCGTGCTTCCGCAGCAGGCGCCGACGATGTTGGCGCCCGCCTTGAGAAGCGGCATCAGACCTTTCACCATCTGCTCGGGCGTTTCGTCGTAAACGACTTTCATGTTGATCAACCGGGGCTTTCCAGCGTTGGGCTGAACCATGACCGGCAAGCGGGTTGCTTTCTTATAGCGCTTCACGGCTTCTCGCGCGCGCTCCATTTCCATTCCGGTTCCGCAGTTGAGCGCAACAATGTGCGCTCCGTGCTCCTCCATGAACTCCGCTGCGCGCTCAGGTTCAATTCCCATCATGGTGCGGAAAGTGGAGCCGTCGAGAGTGACGTCGTAAGCCATGGACCCAATGATGCACTTCGAGCCCGCAGCCTGGGCTGCCTCTATGCCGATCAAAAGTTCCTCAAGCGATGTTTGCGTCTCAACAATGATGGCGTCGGCCCCCGCATCGACCAGAGCCGAGGCCTGTTCCTCAAAGGCGTCGCGAACCTGAGTCTCGGTAAAATTTCCGAAAGGCTGGAGCAAGCCGCCAAAAGGCCCGATGTCCCCGAGCACGTAGCCACTCTTGTCGCCAAAGGCCTGACGGGCAATCTCCACTCCTGCCTTGTTGACTTCAACGACATGGTCCGCCTCGGAATGGCGATTGAGCATGATACGCGATCCGCCGAAGGTATTGGTGATGAGGCAGTCCGAGCCGGCCTCGACATAGCGGCGCTGAATGGCGAGCACCCGCTCGGGATGCGAAAGATTCCATGCCTCGCCGCAGTTACCCTGTTCCAGTCCGGCAATCATGAGTTGCGTACCCATCGCCCCGTCACCGAGCAGCGGCTGCTCCCGGATCGCGTCCTGCAAGAGTTTCTTCATCGGATCTCCGTGTCCTCGATCGTTTCCTGTTGTGCCAGGGCGTAATGAATCGTCTCCAAAACCAGGCCCCATTTGTGATCGCGGCTAGACGATTCACAATAGCAACCCGCCCCGCTGGGTTTGCGCTGCCAGGATAAGACAGCATTCAATCGTTCTCCGCTCAGGGGCTTCTCGCAATCGATGGCGGCCATCAGGCGCGCGGGATTTTCAATGTACTGGCACATGGCTGTGTAGCCCGTATCGCCGTCGGCCGGGGCGCAGCTCTGCTCTCGGATAGGGTACCCTTCGGCGCGGGGACCGAGCTTCACGCGGTAGTTGAAAGTGAGTGTCCGGCCCATGTTGGTGCACGTCGTTCCTTCATAGCGGAATCGGACGTCGAGCGAGCCATCCTGGTTCCTGCTTATCGAAAGGCGCTCTTCTGCCCAGCGCTTCAGAGCCTTGCGGCTTACGCTGTACTCGGCGTCCCGGTCAAGCATTGCAACGCGAACCGGAAGCCGTTCCCCCCACGATCGCGGAGCACGACGGTAAGGCGCGCGCCTGTATTGACATGGGCCAAAGGAACAGTTTTCGCAGGGAACAAGGCCGGTGTGCTGGCGCAGCCCGTCGCCATAATGCGTCAATCCGAAGACCGCGAGCAGAGTTTTCTTGGGACGCAACATGCCAGAATCAAACACTTCCACAGGGGAAGGAAAAGGCTCCTTTCGCGTCTGCTTGATCAATTCGAGCAAAGGGAACTGTTCAGCAACATCCCACTCCGGGTACCCAGGGCTGTAATGCGGCAAGATGGCCATTCCTTGCTGTTCCGCCCATTCACAGAGACGGGCTCCGGTGGCTGTGGCAAGATGCTCGACAATCGCGGAAGCGAATACTTCAAGAAAGAAATATTCGTCGGGCTTATCGTCCTCCCAGCGCCGACGAGCTTCCTCTTCGGCTTCAGGGCCCGCGCCTACAGCGACTAGAATCACGCTGTGTGCTTTCGCTTGCTGAAGCGTGTTCTGCAGACGCTTGCTGGTGAACGATACTCCGTCGATGAAAATGGAATCTCCTGTAACCGCGAGGTTCTCCGCTTGCCGGGCGTAGAACCACGGCCGGCCACTCCTTGCGTACCAGTCCTGCGCCCAGCTTGCCAATTCCAGAGCCCGGCCTTCAAGCACCCAGCCCCGCGGATATCCGAGCAGACGCAGAAATTCCCCAGGCTGCACATTGAGTTCTGGAAGCGTGGCGGCCAGTTCGACGGATTCGGCTAACTCGCGCATGAAATCGGCTCCAAGGGCTTAAACTGGCAGCCCTCGACAAAGAATTCGAAGAAGTCCGGGTGGGTTTCCAGGCGGCAGTGCTCGACCGTCTTTACCAGGTCTTCCAACTCCTGACGCTTCGACTTCGAGAGCAAGGCGATGGTCCCACCTTCAATCGCGGTATTACCAGCCTGAACGATCTTCGACGATGCGATGCTAGGCACAAGGCCTATGCGCTTCGAAGCTTCCACGTTGAGATGGCGGCCGAATCCTCCCGCCAGATAAAACACTCCAATGTCATCGAAATCGATTCCAAGCGCGCTGAAGACGGCGCGCAAACCAGCGACGTTCGCGCCCTTGGCCTGAGCCAACTCATTGACGTCGCTCTCCAGTAAAAAAACTTCCTTGTCTTTGTCGCGACAGAGCGTGATGCGCTCGATGTCGTCGGCAAAGCGGCCCAGGTCATTCATACGGCCGGTGCGGAGCAATTCGCTCAGCACATCGATCAGACCAGAACCACAGATGCCTTCGGGCGGAACGTCGCCGATGACACGAAGCCGAAAGCTTCCGTCGCCGGCAATCGCCACTTCCTCAATCGCTCCGTCTAGGGCGGGCATGCCGCACGCGATTGCGCCACCCTCAAAAGCCGGGCCAGCCGGACAAGATGCCGCTAGAATACGATGCTTATTGCCGACGATCAACTCGGTGTTCGTCCCGATATCCATGACCGCAACCAGGCGCTCTTCATGCGCCAGATCCACCGCCAGCATGCAAGCCGCAGCGTCGGCTCCCACATGGCCGCTGATAATCGGAACACCGTACACCCGGGCTTTGGGATGGATGGGCAAGAGACTCTGCTGCCCGGTCTGGCTGAGGCTGGTTGTGGTGCGCTTGCCTTCGGCCATCTCAATTTCCGTAATCGACTGGTATGGGTTCTGACCAATCGAATACACGCTCTGCCGGAAAAACAGATCCCGCATCGTCGAGTTGCCCACCACCACCATCTCGTAGATCGTCTTCGGATCGACGGGAAACCTCTCGATGGCGTGGGTCAGGTAGCCGGCGAGCGTGCGCATCAGCAGTCGTCCGGAGTGCTCGGTGTCGTAGGCGATGCGAGACATGACCTCCGAACCGCCGAAGCGCTGTGGATTTTCAAACGAGGTGTCTGCGATAAGTTGGCCGGTTTCGAGGTCAACGAGACGCAGGACGACAGTCGTGGTCCCAAGATCCATAGCGATCCCCAGGATCGGTCCAGTGGATCGATCCACCTCGAGGCCATCGATCAGGATGCGATCTCCATCGCGAGCCACTGCCGGATCGAGTGTGAACTCCCGATTGCTGAGCGGAAGACCGAATGCGTGCTGCTCGATGCGCATGTGCCCGCGACGCATTGTATGGCAGCGAACCTGGCCCTCCGTAGCGGTCACGCAGGCCTGACATGACAGGCGAAAGTTGCCTTTGAGGTGGCGCTCCGGCTCGGCAATCGCCGAGAGGGCATTCATCCCTTCAACGACTTCGACCATGCATTCTTTGCATTTGCCCTGCTTGCGACAGGAGGTGGGCACATCGATGCCCAGGGCCTCGGCGTGATCGAAGAGCGATCGCCCGCTCGTGGCCTGAATCGATTGCCCGTTGATGGTGAGGGTGACGGCCATACCTCTGGGGTTTTACCAGCCCTTCGCTTCGAGCTCGGTCTTCAGTGCCTCCGCTACTTCGCGCGCGGAACCCTCGCGCTCTTCTTCCTCGCTCCATCTCCATTGCGCCAGATAGTCGTCGGAGGACTGCAGTCCCCGTTTGGCGGCGAGAATATCGATCTGTGCCATAAATCTTCCATCCAGCATCAGGTCGACGTCTTCCGACCCATCCTCAGCCTTGATCTGGGTAGGGATTTCCTGCCAATACAGGATCTTGTAAGTGGCCATTGCGAGTTACCCCTGCGCCGCAAGACGCAAAAATAAATCGACGGCCGCGGAGGCGTTTGCGCCATATCCGTCGGCGCCGATTTCGTCGGCAAACATCTGGCTGATGGGTGCGCCGCCAATCGCCATTTTGATCTCACTCTTGCCGGCCGCATCAAAGCCATCGATAACGGTTTTCATGTACATCATGGTCGTTGTCAACAGCGCGCTCATACCGATGATCGTTGGTTTGCATTTCTCCGCCGCGGCCATGAATTTTTCGAGGCTCTGATCCACGCCTATATCGTGCAGCTCAAAACCTGCGCCCTCAGCCATCATGCCGACCAGGTTCTTGCCAATATCGTGCAAGTCGCCGCGCACCGTACCCATCAGCAGAACGCCTTTCGGTTTAGTGATGCTATCCTTCGCGGTCAGCAGCGGCTTCAACACTCCCATGCCCGCTTTCATGGCTCGCGCCGCGATCAGGACTTCAGGAACGTAAAGCACATTATGCTTGAAATCCTCGCCGACCACGCTCATGCCCGCGATCAGTCCTTCATTCAGGATCTCCTGCGCAGTGCGCCCCTCAGCGAGAGCTTCCTTGGTGAGCCGCTCCACCTCGTTGGCGTTCCCCTCGTAGAGGAATTGGTTCATCTGGGCGTAATCAGGCATTCATCCTCCACTCAGCGAACGCTCATCACCGCGCCGCCGGCATGCTTCTCGTTGAATTCCTGAAGGGCCTCAAGCATGGCCAGGATATTCTCGCGCGGCATTCCCGGGCTGGTGCCGCCGCCCACCGAGAGAATGATCCCTTCGCCACCGGAACCCTCCAGTATCTCGAGGGTTTCGTCCTTCACTTCATCCGGTGTCCCGCGCACTCCAATCTCAAGCGGATTGACGTTGCCCATCAGGCACATGCGGTCGCCAATGCGCCTCTTCACTTCCGTGATGTGCTTTTGCTTGCCCCAATTGAGGACATTGAAACCCGTGTCCGGCAGATGGTCAAGGCAGGCGTCCACTTCGGCGTCGTTGTGGTAAAGCTTGACCCAGTCCTTAGGAAAAGCATCGCAAATACGCTTGAGATATGGGTGCGCAAACTCGAGATAATGTTCCTCGTTGATGAAACCAACAATGTCATCGAGGATGAAGATGCCCTCGACTCCGTCGCCCATGACCTTCTGCTGCGCCTTCAGCCAGTCGATGACCACGCGCGTACACAAGTCGATCAATTTGTGCGCGCCCTTGGAATCTTCTACCAGGTCGATCATGAATTCTGTCGTGCCTCGAACGAAACCAGCGGTACACAACGGACCGCGCGAGGTAACCATCGGAAGTATGTAGCCGGCGTCCAGGATGCGCTGACGGGCCATGCCGATGCGGTGCAGAGTCAGGCCTGCGAAGCCGTCGGCCTCCACTTCGTAATCGGGAAAGCTGTCGATATCCTCCAATCGGCGCAGGGTCTGGTATTCGCTGGGCGTATTGTCCTGCCAGAATTTGATCTTCGCGCCCAGCACGGAGGGCTCGGCTGCCATCCCATACTCCATCCACCATGAAGGGATGAAGATGATATCCGGGAACTCGCGCAAGATCTTCAGGTTGGACTGAAACCAGAGTTCGGGATCCAGAAAATAGTCCAGGTGCTTGATGCCAAGATATCCGGGAATCCATGGGCTATCGACGATCAGCGCCATCGGAATCCTGTCCAACTTCTCGCGGCGTACCGCTCGTTTGAATGTTTCCCATTGTTCTGGGCGCATTCTTTACCTCCTGATCACCTTGGGGAAAAACCTAACCGTCACCAGATTAGATCTGGCCTGGGCGCGAACCATTGTGATTTGGCAATCTCGAAGCAGATCCAGCCGATCCTGCGTTGTGCTTCGGGGAAGCCCGCTTTGGATCAAGCTAAACTCACTAGCTCATTCGACTTACTGCCGAATGTCGCAATCATACGGTATGGCGACAACCCGCACAACAGAATTTGTTGCTGTCCCGACCAAAATACCCACTGGCTGAATTTTCGTGGGTTTCCGATGAAAGCCTGGCGGGTAACCGCGAGCGGGTCCATGATGACCTCAGCTTGCCGTGGTGCCAGGGCATCTATCACGATTCTCTTGACAAAAATGCCATCACCTGGCCTATAGTTTTTGTGAGTCTTCCCCTCGCGGAGGAGAGGCTTGGGTTACCCCGGCGCATGTCACCGGGCACGACGCACTTCGGACCCCTCGATCTCGCGATCCACGCTCCGTTTTCACCCGAGGTCACCGAGCCATGACCGTCGATGCCGCACGGACGCCCAACACAGCCCGGAGCCAATACGCCGGAGCCATTCACTTCCGGGGACAATTCGGCTATCTTGAGAGTCTGGATCGAACTGGTTGGAGTTTGCTGCAGTTTGACAACGCCTTCTCTTGCGTCCCGGACCCCTCTGCCGCCGAAGTGACAGCAGCCAGACTACAGAACTCCCACCATGAAAGCGACCACGTGATCTTGCACGGAGTCTTGCGCGATGAGTCTTTTGGCGTGGTCGCGTTCTCGGTGCTGTTTCTTTGCTAAGGCGTGTCTAGCCAATATAGCGATTTTCTTAAGATCGGTCAGATATGAGCCATATTCAACCTGGCTTGATTCCATCTGGAATGGGGTCTCCGCTCGCGACCGTCATTTCTACAAGCCGTCTGCATCAACCATCTCGTCGCTCTCGAAAACTTTATCGTCGAAGATAACGAATCGATGTCTTCGAAGATTGGCAATGCGTTCCAGAGGTGAATGGCGCGCGAGAATGAAGCGGCTGAGAAAACCGGTTTTGATTTGTCCAAATCTCTCCTTGAAGGCGAGCCGCTTTGAGCCGGTTCCCGTCGCGGAGTTTATCACTGCAAGTGGCGGGAGTCCGGCGCGTTCCATCAATTCCAGTTCCTCCAAAAAGCCGAGACCATGCTTTACGCCATAGGAACCAGCATCGCTGCCGGCGATAATCTGCACGCCCAATTCGTGAGCCTTCACCAGGGCTGCGGCGTGCTGGTCGAGAATTCTTTTTAATTTGACGACGACTTCCACATCCCAGCCCACCACGTTGGCGTGGTCGATCTGTTTCTGAACCGGCGCGAAGGTTGGCACCCAAGCGATTTGCCGGTCGCGCATTTTGAGGAGTTGATCGGCGCGAACAAAGAACCCGTGCTCTACAGAATCCACGCCTCCGTCAATGACACGCTCAATACCGGTATCGCCTGAAGCATGAGCGAAAGTCTGTTTGCCAAATGATTTCGCGGCCGCGACCAATTCGCAGATTTCCCCCGTCGTCATTTGAGGCTCGGTTGTGACCGCGCCCTTCTTGAAATTGATGATGCCTGTGGGAATCAATTTGATTCGGTCGGCGCCTGCCTTGACACGGGCATCGACACACTGGCGCGACGAAACGAAATTCTCAATGGGCTCGGCCATGAAACTGCCGTACCGGCCACGGTGATGAATGGCCGCGCCCGGACTGTCCACATAGGGCATTAGCGGGCGATCGGAACTCGCGCAGAGTTTGCTCAACGCGAGACCGACACCATCCTTGTCACCTGCGTCACGAACCGCTGCGACGCCGAGCCGCACGAGCTTTTCCAAACGCAAGCGCGCAAGTTTCTGCAGTTCCTCCGGCGTTTGTTTCAGATAAGTCGAGCGTTTCTCCAAATCCAGTTCGCCACCTTCGAGGAAAAGGTGCGCATGGCTCTCAATCAACCCCGGCAGCAGTGTGTAATCCGGCAGATCTAAATCCGGCCCGCGCTGGCCGGCATTCAGCAAATGCGCCGGTGGAGAATCCGCGCCTACAAAATGAATCTGGCTTTTGCTGTAGACGGCGTGAGCGTTTCGCAGAGGTTGTGTGCTGACGCCATCCAGCAACGTTCCAACGCGCAGCCAGATGCGACGTTCATCGGTTGCGGCGGGAATGTTCATAAAGTTCTATCTGCTTCCGGCATAGTGGGCAACGCACTCCTCGCGGCTGCTGCTCGGCGCACTGTTACCGCGACCATTTCATGCCTTGGTTGCATCGGCAACATTTTTCTCGATGGCGAATTTGCGGGCATCACCGGCTGCATCCCAGACGGGCAAGCTCGCAAGATGAAAGCTGGTTTGTCCATTTCAGAAATCGACGACCTCCGATTCATTGCAAAGGGCCATGATGGCTTCGACCTGACGGTAGCCGGAAGTCTCATGGGTCTCCCCATCGCGCGGCCGGCCTTGTTCGAGCGCATCGCGCAGCCTGGCGACCAACGGATGCTCCTTGGGAAGCGCCGCGGGGGTCTTCTCCGGATTGGCTAAGGCAAAATCCAGGCCGACTTCCATACCCAGAGTGAGATAGGCTTTCTCCAATTCCTCGCGGACCCCTTTGGGCGTACCCCATGCGAAGTTGGAAAGACCGACAATCATGTGCACGCCTTTCAAATCGGGGTCGGCGCTGATCAGCCGCATCGCATCGAGGCCTATATTCACTAGGCCATAGGTATCCGCGCCAACCGGCGCCAGCCCTGGATCGATAATGATTTGGTCGTTGCGGCGGCCCGCTTTGGTGACCAGCAATTCGACAAAATGCTTTGCCGCGCGATAAGAATCCTTGGGATTCATGCATTGCGATGTACCGCCAGGGACGAATGTCTCCGACGCCATCACAACTGCGAGCGTGTCGTAATGCTTAACCAGCTCGACCATCTCATCCAGGTGTTCGCGCGATGCGGCAAGCGAGTTGAGAATCGGCGCGCCACTTTTTTTTCGGTCGTAATGTTTCAATGCAATCTTGTGGTACTCGACGGAGGGATTGTCGAAAGCGATAGGCGTGGCGGTGGCTTCCTGGATTGCAGGAATCACGTCCGGCAGAAACTCGAGCATCTCCGTCCGGCGCACCTGGATCTGTTGCGTGCCGTCGATGTTCAACGTCAAAAAACTCGCGCCGAGCCTGGTCTGCAGTTTCGCGAGTTCCTGGTAGCCGTTGGCATCGCGATCCGTGAACGCCTTGCGGGCGCGGGCATAGGAGTTGTTCATCAACTCGCCGACGATGTGCAGTTTCTTGTCCATCATTCAAGATCCAGATTTGGGAGCAATGGGCTCCGCGGTGACGGCCGTCTCTGGTTTCGCCGAGTGATCGCGGCCCAGCCATAGGTTTGCCCACGCGGAAGTTCCGCGCAGGCCCTGGTTTTGGATAACAGGCGCATGTTGCAACATGGCCTGCTCAGTGCCCTCGTGCTTTAATCGCTCGTAAGCGCGCAGCCAGATGCAATCGCCGTAGCCGTCCACTTCGCAGCGGCCTTCGCGGGTTCCTCCGCACGGGCCGTTGCGCTGGTTTTTGGCGCACTGCGATTCGGGGCAGAGAAACGCGATGTCGGGCAGGGAACAGTCCCCGCAATCCTTGCAGTGGTAAAGAACCGACTTGCCGAGCGTCTCCAGGGCTCGCATCGGCGCCGGCCCCTGCATGGGATCGCGCGCGTGCGCGCAGAGAGTTGCACCCAGCCTCGCGACCGGCTTGCCCACTTCGAACATGGCGTGGTGCGCCAGCTTTGAGATTGCGTAGACCATCGTCCCTTGACCGCCGGATGGCGGAGGTCGCGGCGTCTCACGGCCGGGGTCGGAGAGGCCGGTTCCGGGATTCACCTCGTAAAAAAAGAATTCGTCCGGCCGCGAGAACTGGACTTCGCGGGCAAACTCGATCCAGTCATCGGGGCCAAACGACCGTTCCACGGCGAGGATGCGTTCGATCGATTTGAAATCGTGGACTCCACCGAGGTAAGCGCCGCGATAGCCCAAGCCACGGCAGATGGCAATCTGTTTCGCCGCAAACTCGATGAAGAAAGCTTTGCCGCGATCGGGGGACTGGCCGCGAAGCATGCACAAGTCGAACAGCGCTTCCGAGACCACAACGCCCGGGATGCGGCCCTCGCGAAAGATTTGAGCGACACGCGAACTTAATAGGTAAACGTTGCCGATCAGGGGCGTGTCCTTGGCTCCATGCGCATCCATGTAGCAGCGCAGTTCCGAGCTCTTGCGCGCATCGAAGCCGATCTGGCTGATGATGAACTGCGCGCCGCTCTCGATTTTCTTTTGGAGCTTCAGGTACTGCGGAACCAACTCGCCCTCGCGTAGTTTGAAGTTCGTAGTCACCGCGCCGATGCAGAATTCTGTTTTGCCCAGCCGCTGGCCGCCATTGGCCGCGCCTCCACCGAGACCCTGATTCATGTGGTTGAGCAGCGAGATCAGGGCAACCGAGTCGATGTCGAAAACGGGCTTTGCCGATCCGCCGGCCCCACTCACCGGGTAATCGCCGGTCATGGCCAGGATGTTGTGGAAGCCTTCGCTGTTCAGCATCCACGCCTCGCTTTCCAGGCCATTGCGGTTCTGGTCTTTGCAGGTAAGGTGGATCACGACTTCCTTGCCGGCGTAGAGAAGGGGCCGGCCCAGCGAAAGCGGCGCCAGTTGGGGATTGCCGCCGGCATTATCGGTAATCGAGATCCAGTCGATTTCGGGACAAGCGACCAGCTCATTGGCAAAACTTCTCGCCTTGACCGCGCTGGCTTCGGACATGGAACCGCGCACCGATACAAGCTCAGTGGCGATAAGAAAACGCGAACCATCGTCCAGCTTTTCACGCAGCGACTGCATCAGCCAGAAGTTTACACAATCCGCCTCTGGGGCGCATGGGTTGGATCGGACGAGCCGGATCCGGCCGCGTCCTCACACTGGGGCGACCTGCGGCTTCGATGCTCTTCAAGGCTCAGGGAAATCGCTGCCGGTCGATATGGACGACCGCCATTCAATGGACGGCGGAGATTGACAGCCGGCAGCCGTCTGAGCGAAGGTCAATGCCGGAAAGGAGCATCGATGCGGCCACCGGAGCATAGTGTCGTGCTGACCCAGGTGACGGAGTGGCATGAGGGCGCGGTCCGCGCCGTTGAGGATATGCTTGCCGTCGAGGAGCCGCTCGAGATTCGCGTGAACGGTACGCCTTTGACGGTGACCATGAGGACGCCGGGACACGACCTTGAGCTGGCCGCCGGCTTCTTGCTCACCGAGGGCATCGTCGAGAGCGCCAATGAGATCGCCGCGATGCGTGGGGCGGATGTGGGGGCAGGCGCGAAAAGCAACACGGTGGACGTAGAGCTGCGCGCAGGGAACTTCGACGTGGCGGAATTGCGACGTAACTTTTTTGCCGCATCGAGCTGCGGCATCTGCGGCAAGGCGACGATCGAATCCATCCGGAGGCGCGAACTGTGCGCTCCGAATCCAAACTTTCGCGTGCGGCCCGAGGTGTTGTGCAGCCTGCCCGAAGCCATTCGCGCCGAGCAGGCGGTGTTTGAGCGTACCGGAGGTCTTCATGCTGCGGCGCTGTTCGATGCCGAGGGAATGCTCGTGGCCCTCCGCGAGGACATTGGAAGGCACAATGCGGTCGACAAAGTGATTGGCTGGGCGATGCAGGCAGCTAAATTGCAGCTCGGGGAATCTATTCTGATGGTAAGCGGGCGCGGCGGTTTCGAGATCGCACAAAAGGCGCTGGCCGCCAGCGTACCCGTGTTGGCGTCGGTCTCCGCGCCCTCGAGCCTCGCCGTGCAACTGGCCCGGGAGATGGGCTTGACGCTGATCGGTTTTTTGCGTGGACGGCGGTTTATCGTATATGCAGGCGCGTCAAGGTGTTTGCCGTAATGGTGGCCTGGATTACACTAGCCAGGCGGCAAAAGCCAGGCGGCAAAAACAAAAACGCGGCGAGGTGTGGCGCCCCGGCTTGAACAGCCCCTCTCTGGGCCGATTCACTAAAAATTCATAAAAGATGCTTTCTCCTACTTAAGAAAAAGCTTTACGGGCCCCCGGAAAGCGTACTAGCATCCTCAAATCGGTCACGGGAGGTCGTGAGCGAGTATGACTGTGACGGTTAACGGCGTCGCCCTGGAGTTTGCTCCGGGCGAGCGCCTTGTCGATCTGATCAATCGCAGCGGCGTCCCGCTCGCCCAGGTCTGTTATCACCCGCAACTCGGCCCCATTCAGACCTGCGACACCTGCATGGTGGAAGCCGACGGCAAACTGGTTCGCGCCTGTGCGGCGCACGCCGTGGACGGCATGCGCGTGGAGACCGGCTCGCCACGTGCGTCTGCGGCGCAGCGCGAGGCCTTCGATCGGATCCTGAGCAATCACTTGCTCTATTGCACGGTCTGCGACAACAGCAACGGCAACTGCAAGGTCCACAACACCACCAAGCTCCTCGGCATCGAGCATCAGGAGATCCCCTACAAGCCCAAACCCTACGAAGTGGACATGAGCAACCCGTTCTATCGATACGATCCGCAGCAGTGCATTTTGTGCGGGCGTTGCGTGGAGGCATGCCAGAACCTGCAAGTGAACGAGACGCTCACCATCAATTGGGAGGACCCGCATCCGCGCGTGTTGTGGGATGGCGGCGCGGCCATCAACGACTCGAGCTGCGTTTCCTGCGGGCACTGCGTGACGGTGTGCCCGTGCAATGCGCTGATGGAAAAGTCGATGTTGGGCGAAGTGGGCTACTTTACTGCCCTGCCAAAACAGACCCTGGATGGAATGATCGACGTTGTGAAGGATGTGGAGCCGGAAGTGGGCTACGGCGGGATTATGAAAGTGTCGGAGATCGAAGCGCAGATGCGCGAGTCGCGGATCAAGCGCACCAAAACAGTTTGCACCTATTGCGGTGTGGGTTGCAGCTTCGACATCTGGACCAGGGATCGCCACATTCTGAAAGTTGAACCGGCCGACGGCCCGGCGAACGGAGTTTCCACGTGTGTGAAGGGCAAGTTCGGTTGGGACTTTGTGAACAGTGCAGACCGGCTGACCAGGCCGCTCATTCGCCAAGGCGACGGTTTTCGCGAGGCCACGTGGGATGAGGCGCTGGACCTGGTGGCGCGGCGCTTCCAGGAGATCAGGGCAAAGCACGGGCCGGACGCGCTCGCGTTCATCTCTTCTTCGAAGTGCACCAATGAAGAGAGCTATCTGATGCAGAAGCTGGCGCGGGCTGTGATCGGCACCAATAACATGGATAATTGCTCGCGGTATTGCCAGGCTCCGGCGACCACCGGGCTGTTCCGCACCGTCGGCTATGGCGGCGACTCCGGTTCGATCAGCGACATCGAACATGCGGCGCTGGTGATCATCATCGGCAGCAATACGGCGGAGAGTCATCCGGTGCTGGCCACGCGCATCAAGCGCGCGCACAAGCTGCGCGGGCAAAAGCTCATCGTTTCAGACCTTCGCGAAAACGAGATGGCGCGCCGCGCCGACATTCATCTGCACGCACGCCCTGGCACGGATCTCATCTGGCTTTCGGCGGTGACCAGGTATATCTTCGATCACGGCCTGGCCAGGCAGGAGTTCATCGACAAGTGGGTAAAGGGCGTGGAGGAATACCGCAAGAGCCTCGATGCTTTTGCGCTCACGATGGCGAGCGAGCGCACGGGACTTG
>CAVXOO010000140.1:0-7075 GCA_963762945.1 uncultured Acidobacteriaceae bacterium
GTTTTGGCCGTCGGGCCGCATTTCAAGTAGCGCATGCGTGGCGAGGCGAGCGCTGGACGGCGAGTCTCCCGGCGTTTTGGCTGCGCCTATCTCGACAAACTCGCGCAGCACGCCAGCAAACCAGTGCGCCTTGATGGTGATCGGGTAGCTCAAGCGCGCCCCGCTCGGTTCGACCCAGACCAGATGCCCGGTGGCGCGAAAGTCGGCGGTCTCGACCTGTTTACGCATTGCAGCCAGCAGGTCGTGCAGATTCGCCGTCTGCGCGCACAGGAGCGGCGCCAGCGCGGCGACGGCCGCGGCCCGCAGGGCTTTCATGATTCCCGTCATGATTCGATCCTGCCATCACGAATGCGAATATGCCGCGGCGCGGCATGCGCAATGTCGTTTTCGTGAGTCACGATGATCATGGTCATGCCGCGCTTTTCGCGAATGCCCTGCAAAATCTCCAGGGTGCGCGCCGAATTCACGCTGTCGAGGTTGCCGGTGGGCTCGTCGGCCAGCAGAATGGCGGGATCGTTGGCCAATGCGCGCGCAATGGCCACGCGCTGCCGCTCGCCGGCGGAGAGCTGGTTGGGAAAATGGTTCATGCGCGCCTCAAGGCCCATCTCCTTGAGCAGAGCTACGGCGCGCTCGGCGCGATGGTTGGCTTTTTCATGCACCGCCAGCATCGCCACCTGCACGTTTTCGACGGCGCGGAGAGTCGGTAGCAGATAAAAAGCCTGGAAGATGAACCCCACATGACCCGAGCGGTAGGAATCGAGATCGACGGCCTTGCCCAGTTCTGACCCCTTGTAGAAAACCTGGCCGACTGTTGGAGTGTCGAGGCCTCCCAGCAGATGAAGAAGCGTGGACTTGCCGCTGCCGCTGGGGCCGCTGATGGCCACGTATTCTCCGGCATCGATGCGCACGTCCACGCCGCGCAGGGCTTCGACGCGGCCTTCATCGTAGCTCTTCATGAGGCTGCGCGCTTCGAGAATGGGAGCAGTAATTGGACTGCCGGAGCCAATGGGATTGCTCTGCGCGATGGGGCTACTCATAACGCAATGCCTCCACCGGAGAAAGCCGAGCGCCGCGCCAGGCGGGATAGGCTCCGGCAAGCAGGCCGGCGGCGATCGCGATGACCAGCGATTCGAGAAGATGCATCGGCGAAACCGATGCCGAGACGATGCTGGCGGTTTGCGGAAGTGTGGAGAGCAGGCGCAACCCGCCCCACCCCAGGGCGATGCCGAGCAACCCGCCCGCGAATCCCAGTGCGGTTGCCTCGGCAAGTATGAGCAAAATCACGTGGCGGCCCTTCCAGCCCAGGGCGCGCAGGATGCCGATCTCGCGGGTGCGCTCGAAAACCGACATGGCCATGGTGTTGGCGATGCCGAGAATGCCGATCAAGAGCGCGATGGCTGAGGTGCCCCAGGCCACGGAGTGGGCCAGGCCCACAAGCTGGTTGCTGGCGGCGCGCTCGGCTGCTGGCACGGCGCGGGCGTTGGGCAGGATGGTTTCAAGGGCCGCCGAGACGCGCTGGACGTAATGATCCTGAGTTTCGCCGGCGGGCACTGGGCGTAGTTTGACGTGGAAGGCGGTAACCTTGCCCTCCATGCCGGCAACCATCTGCATCTGATCGAGGGGCATGATGACGGCGCCGGCTTCAAGCGCCGAGCCTCCGTGGTAGATGCCGGCGACGGTGAAGTTTGTGCCCAGGATGGGGACAATGTCGCCGGTTTTTTTATGGAGGTTGCTGGCGAGGAGATCGCCGAGCAGGATCTCGGGCGCGTCATCGTGAAAGCGCCGGCCGGAGAGGATGGTGAGGGAATCGAGTTCGTAGGAGTTGGCGCGCCAGCCGTATACCAGCGCATTCACATCCGGCGTGAGGTCGATGAGATTGAAGATCATGGGAGCGACTTCGGCCACGTCGGGTTCCGCGCTGATTTTGGCTGAGAGGGACTCATCGATGGAGCTGGAGAGCAGGTTGCTCTGGACCACGGCGATGTCGATGCCGGAACTGGTGTACATGCGCAGCCATTCGTGTTCGAAGGCGCGCGAGAATCCCACCAGGGCCACGAAAGCGCCGATGCCCATGGTGATTCCGACCAGCGTCAATAATGTCCTGAGCCGCCTGCGCCAGAGATTCTTCCACGCGAATCCCGCGAACGAGAGTTGAGAAGCCATGCGGTTGGAAAACTTCCTTTGCAGGCGAATTTAAGTATGGAGGTTGTGAGCGACAGTGTATCGAGCCGGGCGGCTTCTGTCTATCTTAGATTGATCGAAAGGTGAACGGGCGAGGCATTGCGAGCTGGAAGGATGGTTCTTGCCGAGGCTTGTTTTGGGGTGTGACGGCGGGCAAGAAAGGCAAACGCCCCCTTTCGACGGAGCCTCTGCGCGGCGTTTGGCCAAATTGCTGCCGCCGCGCAGCCTTGCCGTACGAATCCCCCGGTGTTCGAGCCCAGCCGCGGAAGCGATTTCGTTGGCCGGGGCCATGCTTCTATCAGCGGTCTCGGCCCCTGGAGGCGCCGCCGCCGCCGCTGCCTTTGCGCGCCGAATAGCAATCGCGGCAGTAGACCGGCCGATCCCCGCGCGGCTCAAATGGAACGGTAGTGGGCTGACCGCAACCCGAACAAATCACAGGAGTTCCCTGTGAAGGAGCCGAACGGTAGCCGGATCCCCCCTGATCGTTTTTCTTTGCCTGACGGCAAGGTTTGCAACGTTTTGGGGTCGAGTAACCGCGTTCCGAAAAGAACGCCTGATCAGCAGCGGTGAAGGTAAAGTCCTGCCCGCAGTCGCTGCACGTAATTTGCATGTCTCCGGCCATAGTTCTCCTTGGGAGGAATTGTATCGCGCAAATCGCAGAAATTTGCAAGGATTCTTTCGAGATGACGAAAGTTAATCAAGGTTTGGGCTCTTGGGTCTATAGCTTGCAGAAGGCGCAGGGCGACGGGCTCTACGGGAGACTGGTTTCCCGAGGCGGCCCTGGTCGTTCCTCAGGCCGCGTGTGCCCGCGGCCTCCCGGCTGAGACGGCCAGACCGGCAAGGCGCTATGATCGTGGCACTCAACTTTTTAGGCAAGGTGTTCTCGCGATGCGCATCGTGACGGTTCTGCCCTCGCTCGGCGTGGGCGGTGCAGAGAAGCAGGCGCTGGCAGTGGCGGAGCGCATGGCCAGACGCGGCCACGAGGTGGCGCTGGTCGCTCTGCGGCCGCGCTTGCCCGAGGAGTGGCCGACGGCGCTCCCGACCGTCTATCTGGATATTCGCGGAGTGAGCCAGGATACGGCCAGCCTGGTGACGGGATATTTTCGTGGGCGGCGCTTTATGCGCGATTTCCGGCCGGATTTGCTGCACAGTCACACCTTTCACGCCAATCTGTGGGCGCGATTGCTGGGGGCCGGGGCTCCGGGCGCGCCGGTAATTTCGACCGTGCACAATGTGTATGAGGGCGGCTGGCTGCGCATGCTGGCCTACCGCCTGACCGATCGCCTGAGCGACCGTACGGTTGCGGTGAGCGCGGCGGCGGCGGAGAGATTCGTCCGGCTGAAGTCGATTCGGAAAGACAGATGCCTGGTGCGTCCAAACGGCATCGACACCGCGGAGTTTCGTCCGGATGCGCGGCGGCGCGCGGCGATGCGGGAAGCGATGGACGCCGGTTCCGCTTTCGTCTGGTTGAGTGTCGGGCGGGTGACGCCGGCCAAGGATTTTCCCAACCTGATCCGCGCCTTTGGGCTGGTGCGCAAGGCTGTGCCCGATGCGGAGCTGTGGATTGCGGGAGCATTTCCGGATGCGCTGGCCGCGATCGCGGCCAAAGAAGTGGCGCGCCAGGTTATCGCGGCGGAGGGTGAACCAGGCCGCCGGGAGCCGATGCGCTGGCTGGGATTGCGGCGCGACATGCCGGCGCTGATGGATGCCGCCGATGGGTTTGTGCTGGGATCGGCTTGGGAGGGAATGCCGCTGGTGGTGGGCGAGGCCATGGCCATGGAAAAGCCGGTGGTGGCGACAGACGTGGGCGGCGTGCGCGAACTGGTGGGCGATCAAGGCGCGATCGTCCCGGCAAAAAATCCGGAAGGGCTGGCAGCGGCGATGTTGGCTGCGATGCGGAGGAGCGGGGAGGAACGAGCGCAAATGGGTAGCGCGGCGCGGGAGCGGATCGAGCGCGCGTTCAGCATCGATGCAGTGGCAGATTGGTGGGAGGAGCTTTACGAGCAGGGAATAGCCAATAGGGAATAGGGAGTAGGAAAGCAAAATTTCCGATCGCCGGGGTTTTCTACTCCCTATTGGCTATTCCCTACTCCCTGTTTCTAAAACTGGAAGGCCACCTGAAAAAAGACGCGGCGAGCCGCCGCGCTGGTGGAGAAGATGCCCCCGGCCAGGCTAGTGGGTTTTTGGAATTCAGGCCCCGGTCCGTAGAGACCAGTGCCAGTGTTGAATGTGGGCTGAATGCCGCCGTGAGGCGTGCCCACGTCGATGTCGTTGAAGAGGTTGAGCGCCTGCACGTTGAAGTTGAGCGAGTACTTGTGGCCGGTGTTGCCGATGCCGCCGCCCGGACCGCCGCGGCCGCCGCCACCGCCGAACGGGCCACCGCCAAAGCCGCCACCAAAACCGCCGCGGCCGCCACCGCCTGGAGGTCCTCCGCCGGGATTCGGGCCGCCAGCCGGATTTTGTCCAGAGTCCAACTTGGGGCCGATGCCGAAGGAGCGGCCAACGCGCAGGTTCACGGCCACCCCGGCAGGGCCGTTGCCGGCGTTTGCGGAGATCAGGCTCTCGCCGCTCTCGGGAACCACGTCGAGCGGGCCAAAGCTGGTCTGGACCACGTTGCTGGCGAGGGCCGATGAACCCGCGTTCGAGGGCCGGTCGTTAAAGAAGTTGTCGCCGGTCAAATCGTAAGGCGAGGTGATGTCGTATGGGCTGCCCGCCTGGGCGATGAGGAAGGGATTGAAGACGATCTTCCACGGACCGGTGTAGTTGCCCATCAGGAAGAGCCACTGCGGCCTGACGAAGTCGCCGCGCCCGTAATCCTGCCTCAGGTTGTAGGAATTGGATGGGTTCGAGCCGCCTCCGCCGTCGGAGTTGGCCCAACTGGCGGCGTAGAAGCCAGTGAGGCCGAGATTCTGCGAGAAACGGGCATTGATGTTGGCGATAAGCTGATTTTCGTTGAAGACTGCCTCAGGGAAGTACTGCTCAACAATGCCGAGTGAGGGATTGGGCCTTGGCGCGGTGATCGTTGGCGGGCCGCCGGCGTTGTACGTGTAGTCGCCGGGAAGATATGCGTTCGAGTCGCGCACGACAAGCTGATGAAATCCCGAAGAGTGCATGTAGGTGAGAGTGAGCGTGGAGGCCTTGGTCAACTGGCGCTCCAGGCTGAGGCCGGTCTGCTCCGTGTACGGGGAGCGATAGGTGGGCGAGATGGCATAGGTTTGAGGCGTAATTGCCGAGCCGGAGCCGCAGGAAGCCACGCCGCCGCTGATGGCGCTGAGAGCGGTTCCGCTAAAGCACTGAGGATTTGAAATCACGATCTGCGTCTGGGTGTTCGGGCCGCCGTTCAGGGTCTCGAGATTCATCAGGCTGCCCACCGAGAAGCGGTCGTAAAAGAACCCGAAGCCGCCGCGCACGACGGTCTTCGATACCGTGCCCTTCTTGTGCCCGTCGAGGGCATAGGCAAAGGCCACGCGCGGAGCCCAGTCGCTGTGATCGGCGATGTGATTCTGCGTCTCCCAGCGCAGGCCTCCGGAGAGTGTGAAGTTCTTGTTTGCTTTCCAGTCGTCCTGGACGAAGAGCGCGCCGTTGAAAACATTCGCCTGGAATGCGTAGGGCAGATTCGCCAGAGATCCGTTGGGGCCGGTGGTGTAGACAAGCTTGCTGGCGTAGTAGCCTTGGCCGTTGGCGGTTTCGACGAAAGCCGCGACCGAGGGAAAGGTGAAGCTGCCATAAATGTTTCCGGCGTTCGTAGTGGCCTGACGGTCGTCGCGCAGCCAGACGCCAAACTTAATGGCCTGTGCGCCCCTGCTCATGGTGGTGAAGTTCTGCAGTTCGAAGTGATCGCTGTGCGAACTTGAAGGCAAAGTTCCGCTGCCCCCGCCCGAAAAGACTCCGGGCACTTTGAAGCTGGGGGCGGTGCTGGCAAGGACTCCGAATTCAGGATCGGTGCTGACGGGGGTAGAAGTGGAGTTGGCGCGGCGGTACTGAAACCGCGTTTCGTTCACGATGTGGTCGTTTACGATCTGGGTATCGTCGAACTGCGCTGTGTGCTCGATCGAGTTGGTTGACTTGGCGAGGCTGGGCAGCGAGGTGGAACCGCCCAGATTGCCGGTGACGTTGTTGCGCTCGAACTCATAGCGCAGGGTGAGTGTGTTCTTCTGCCCCAACTGCATGTCGATACGCGGCGAAACTTCAAGGCGATTGGCGGGGCTGAAGAGGCTGCCGGCCACGGTTCCGGAGCTGACCGTCCAGGGGTTGGCGGTCGCTGTCCCGTTAAAGACCGGTCCGCCGGGAATCGAGTACACGTTGTCGTTCTGCAACTCGCGGTCTTCGACGCTGAGGAAGTAGGAGGCTTTCTTCGAGAGCGGGCCGCTGACCGAACCATTGAACTGATCGCTGTAATAGGAAGGCAGCTCGGCGGTAAACGGGTTGCCGGTGTTAAAGGCGTTGTCGTTGCCCTGCGAGAAGAATCGTCCGTGCAGGGTGTCCGACCCGGGCTTGGTAATGATCTCGATGCGCCCGTAGCCGATCCTGTCGAACTCGGCCGAAAAGGGATTCTGGTTGATGCGGATCTCGCGAATGGCGGACTTGGGCGGCAACTGGCCGCCGGTAAATCCATCGATGTAAATCTGCCCGCCGTTGGGGCCCGCAGAGGGACCGGCCAATGCCTCTAACTCGTTCTGCAACTCGTCGGGATCGTCGGAGAGGGCGTCGAGATCGGAGCCTTTGAGAACCATGGCGCTCGAGTTGGCGCTGGCATCGGTGCTCACCGTGGGCCCGCCCTCGTCGGTCACCACCACCTGCTGCTCGGTGGCCTCGACTGCCATCTTCACGTCTACGCTCTTGGTTTGTCCGGCGGCCAGATCGATGGGCGCGGAGACAAACGGCGCGAAGCCGG
>CAVXOO010000141.1:0-4582 GCA_963762945.1 uncultured Acidobacteriaceae bacterium
ATCGCCGGGGCGCAGCGAATACAAAGCCATCACGCTGGAGCGGGGCATCACCCATGACCTGACATTCGAGGCTTGGGCGGCGAAGGTGTGGCAGGTGGGCGCGGGGCTGGGGGCAGAGGTCTCGCTGGTCGATTTTCGCAAGGACGTAATCCTCGAGTTTTACAACGAGGCCGGGCAGTTGGCGATCACCTACAAGATCTATCGCGCCTGGGTTTCGGAGTACCAGGCGGTGCCGGATCTGGATGCCAACGCCAACGCCGTGGCGATCCAGCACCTGGTTCTCGAGCACGAGGGCTGGGAGCGGGATACGTCGACAACCGAGCCGACGGAGAAGAGTTTTACGTCGACCGCGGCGTAAGGCCGAGGCTTCTGTGGGGACTGGCGGCGGGGTCGTCTTAGCTGCCGTCCCCCTTGTTCCTCTTTTTCTTGCATTGCCCATTAGTTACCGTCAAACGGCCACCCGAGGAGCGAAGAGCGATGCGCGGACTTGCGGGCGAACAGCTACTGAGGGCGTGGGAGTGCAGCCGGGAGTTGCCTGTGCAGCAGGCGGCACTTGCCTTGCTGGAACTGGCGGATCCTGAGCGGCCGGCGCGCGCCTGGGCGCAGCTACCGCTCGGCGAGCGCGACGCGCTCCTGCTCGAGTTGCGGGCCGCGACGCTGGGCTGGCACATGGAAGGATTCGCGGTTTGCCCTGCATGCGGCGCAAAACTGGAGTTCGCCGTGGATGCGCGGGAGCTGGCCAAGGGACTGAAGGCGCCCGCAGCGCGAGCCGCGAAGCCGAAGGGAATAGCCGTGCGGCCGGCGAATACGCTCGACCTGCTGGCATCCGGCGCCGCTACAAGTGAAGAGGATGCGCGCGCGATTCTTCTGGCGCGGACGGCGTGCGCGACCGCCAGAGAGACCGCGGCGGTGAAATCCGCCGAGGGCGCGCGGCGCTGGCTGAAGGCCCAGCCGAGGCGCGTCGCGGAGCAGTTGGCAAAACGGTTTGAGCAGGTGAATGCGGCGGCGGAGATTCGCATCGAGCTTGCATGCGCGGTGTGCGGCGGCGGCTCCGTACTCGATCTGGACGTGGTGGGTTATTTTCTGCGGGAGATTGCGGCGGCGGCGCGGCGGCTTATGGCTGAGATTCACGAACTGGCGCGAGCCTACGGCTGGAGCGAGGCCGCGATCGTGGGAATGAGCGGCGCGCGGCGGGCCGCGTACCTGGAGATGCTGGGCACATGAGCGGAGTGCTGGACAGAATGGCGCAACGGGCGCTGGGAACGCTGCCGGCGGTGCGGCCGCCGATGGCGCCGCGCTACACCGAGACGCTGCGCCCGACCGCAGCGGAGCTTGAGATGACGGCGGAGACAGAGGCCATTGTGTCCATCGCCGCGAGAAAAAGCGATGCCCGCGAACGGCTGGCTGTTGGCAGCGAACGCGAAGCTCAGGCTCCGGAAAACACTCCCATTGGCGGCCGCAGAATTCTAAACAGCTCCACGACCCGGAAGCGGATCGACAATGCGCCCGAGCAGGAGCTGCGGCTGTCCGCGCCGGACGAGCGTGGCAGGCGGCAGCTTCCGCCGATCGAGCGCGGCCGCCACTTTGCAGCGGAACACTCGGAAGCGGCACCTCCTGAAGCGGCGCAACTTCGGCTGGCCGAAGCCATGCATCGCGACCGGATCACGCCGACGGCGAATGCTGTGCCGCACATCGAGCGGATGGAGCCGCATAGCGAGAATTCCGAGCCTATGAGAGAGCAGCGCGAAGCCTCGAAAATTGGGAGCGCGCTTATCCCCAAAAGCGATTCGGTGCGGCCTGAAATTTCTGCCCATTCGGATTCCCCAAAGAGCAGCCGATCGGTTGCGCCGCCGCCTCTCCAGATCGATCGCCGTGGAGCGCCGCAACGCGAGCCGCGACCCGCGCAGCCCGTCGAGGAGACAACCGAAATTCATATCTCCATCGGCAGCATCGAGCTGCGCGCGCCGCATGTAGAGTCGAGACCGCAGGCCGCGCCATTCCGGCCGCGCGTGACGCTGGATGATTTCCTGCGCCGCGGACAGGAGACGCGGCCATGAGCGATTACCTGGCAGTAGGCGGCGTGAGCGCGGTGCTCAAAGCGCTTTTGACTTCGGCGCTCTCCGACGGCGGTCCGTCCACGGTGCTGCAGACGCCGCCGGGCATTACCAACCTTGCGCCCGACCTGATTACGACAGGTCAGGACGAGCCGGCGCAACTGAATCTCTTCATGTACTACGCGAGCATCAATCCGGCGCTGCGCAACCTGGACTTGCCATCGATGGGCTCGAGCGGCCAGCAGTTGAGCAACCCGCCCCTGGCCATCAATCTGCACTACCTGATCACGGCCTATGGCGCCAATCCCTTCGATCCGGAGATCCTGCTTGGTTTTGCCATGCGCGTCTTTCACAACACGCCGGTCGTGCCGCCCAACGTGATTCAGTCGGCGCTTACGGCGCTCGACAGCGGCACTCCCTCCAACGAGCAGCAACTCGTCTCCGGCAGCACACTGGCCAGCCAGATCGAGCACATTCGCATCACGCCCGAGGCGCTCTCTACCGAAGAAATTTACAGACTGTGGACGGCTTTCCAGGTGAGCTACCGGCCGACCACTTCGTATCAGGTTTCGGTGGTCGTGATTCAGGATACGGCGAGCTTCCAGTCGAATCGGCCGGTGCAGCAGCGTGCGTTGGTGGCGTTGCCGCTCACCGGGCCGATGATCTCCTCCGTCTCGCCGCAAATGGCCACCGTCGGGCAGTTGATCACCATCAATGGCAGCAACTTTCTCAACGGCCCGGCCTCGAACACGCTGGTCTCGTTCAACGGCGGTACGCCGATCGCCGTGGCCATGGTGCAGGGTAATTATCTGCGAGTGAATGTGCCGAGCACGAGCGATGCGTTGTGGCGCGTTCGACGTATTGCTGGTTTCGTTTGTCATCGAATCGGTGCTGCTCGCCATCGTGGGTGGCGTCGATGAGCTGTTCCTGATAGCCCTGCCCATGAACGGCTTCACCGCTGCCACCGGAACCAACTCCTTCAGCGAACTGGCGTTCGCGTTCAAGATCACGCCAGACCTGTTGATCATCGGAATGGTATTTGCCGTTGTGATGGGCTTCATCGGCGGATTGCTGCCGGCCTTCCGCGCCGCAAGAATGCCGATTACGCGGGCGCTGCGAGAAGCGTGAGAAAAAGTGGCCAGTGGTCAGTGGTCAGTTGTGGCTAGTCAGTTTCGAGTCTTACGTCTGGAAAAACTGTCAGGGCGTGATCTCCCACACCGTGCCGCTGCCGTGCTTACGGCACGATTGAACAGGCCGCTGAAAAGTCGAAAAGCAAGTCCCTCGTCGGCCTGAAGGCGCGCCCTCGGGATGACAAAAATAAAGGGCTTTTCGGCACGACCAAGGTCGTGCCCTAACACAATGCCTTCCATATCCGGGTTCCCGCGCCACCCGGTGAAATAGTGCCCTGAGGCAGAGCCTTTATCAGATGGCTTCCAATTACTGCTTCCAACTAGCCACTGACCACTAGCCCCTATTCCCCAGCCCCCAGCCCCCGGGGAGCCCCTACTCCAGCGACCGCACTTCCGCTGACGGCACCAGTTCCACGGTGCACGGCCCGGGCGCTGTGCTGCCGCAGCGGACCACGGCACGGCGCACTACATGAGCCTGCGATTGCGGCGGGAACTTCATCGCCACATCAGTTTTCTGCACCGCGATATTGACCGCGACCAACAGATTATTGACCAGCTTGACACGGCTCGCAGCGCCAAACTCGCCGAAATAAAGGCAAGTGTCCGCGAAACTCGCGACCACGCCCTCGACCTTTTTGCAGGCGTCGGCGTCGCCGGCGAGATAGATGACGCCCTTGCGCGCCGACACCATGCCCGGCGTGCCGGAGACTTCACCGTCGATGAAAATGGCGCCCTTTTCCTTGAGCGGCGCGATCTGACGCTGCTTATCCGGAACCGGATGCGAGCCGAGTCGACGACGATTGCCCCGGCCGCGCCGATTGGGTGAGGCCATGCGGACCGTGCATGACCTCGTCGAGCGCCTCGGTCGACGGCAGGCAAGACAACACGATGTCGGCCTGAGCGCCGACCTCGGCCGCGGAGCGGGCCGGGACACCGCCGATTTTTTCGAATTCGGCAAGCGAGTGCCGGCGATAGCCGACCACGCGGTGGCCGCTCTTGATCAGGTTCTCCGAGATCGGCATGCCGATCTTGCCGACGCCGACAAAACCTACGGTTTCCATGAACGCGTCCTCAACTCTTCTTCTGTGTTTATTCGCTATGTTAGCGCACATCGCGTGGATTGTCATGTCACCTCGATCGATTGATCGGAAGATTGACGGAGAGGCCGAGCGTACCCTCCATGATCGTCCATTCCTTCAACTCAAAAGTGCGCAACCCGTTTACGAAGAACGGGTCGGCTTCGGCGAGCGCCCGGGCTTCGGCGGCGCTGTTCGCCCGCAAGACGGTCAGGCCGTGCCCGCTCGGCGGTCCCTCGCCGTCGGCCAGCGGCCCGGACGCGAACACAAGACCGCGTCTCTCAAGCCCAATCATGTATTCCAGATGCGCCATCAGAAACGG
>CAVXOO010000142.1:0-17688 GCA_963762945.1 uncultured Acidobacteriaceae bacterium
AAAAAAAAAAATCGCCACATTCGTGTTGCAAAGTTGGGTGAAGAGAGGCTTCAGGTCGGCCGGCAGGTTCTCGTTATCCTTTGGCAGCAATACGTGCTGAACCAAAGGTTACATAACGGCACCACCAAATCGCCAGATTGGGGCGACCAGGAATTCGCCGTTGTCGAGCATCCGCCGCTGCCGCAGGGCGTGGAACAGTACGCCATTGACCGCGAGGCCGATCCGGGTTTCTTTCAGGCAATGGGAATTCCGATTTTGCGCGGCCGCACCTTCGACGCCAGCCGCCGGCTCGATCAGGCCAACGAGACAGTAATCAGCGAATCGTTTGCGCGGCAGTTCTTTCCCAATGAAGACGCGCTGGGAAAACATCTGCGCTACTCAGGCAAGAGCTGGGAGATTGTTGGTGTGGTCGGCGACACGCGCTACGACCTGGCCCAAGATCCCAAGCCAATTCAGTATTACCCGCTCTACGCGGGGAGTGTGAACGCGACGCTGGTGATCCGTTCCGGCCACGACGTGGAGCAACTCGCCCTGCCCGTGCAGCGCATCGTGCAGCAATTGGATCGCGACTTGCCGGTCTCGGACGTACTGACGATGGATCAACTGCTGAACAAAAGCACTCTCGACGCAAGCTTCAACACTACGCTGCTCATCGGTTTCGGCGGCATCTCGCTGGTGCTGGCGGCGGCGGGAATCTTCGGCGTTCTCTCGTATATGGTGGCGCAGCGCACCAATGAACTCGGCATCCGCATGGCGCTGGGCGCGCAGCGAGGCCGGGTTCTGGCCGACGTTCTCGCGGATGGTTTGCGACCGGCACTGCTGGGGTTGGCGTGCGGGCTGGTAGTCAGTGCGGCGGTCGTGCGCCTGATCCGGTCGATGCTCTTTGAGACCCAGCCGCTCGACCCCGCGGTTTTTGTGATGGTCGGAATCGGGCTGACTGCCGTGGCGGCAGCGGCCTGCCTGGCCCCGGCTTGGCGCGCCTCGCGAATCGAACCCATGCAGGCGTTGCGTACGGAATAGCCCACGTACATTGAGTCAAATTCGGATTGGAGTCGCACAAATATCATGATCGAACTGAAGAACATCGAACGCAGTTACAAAAGCGGCCACACCGAGGAATGGGTGTTGCGGCGCATCGGCCTCAGCATCGGCGAAGGCGATTTCGTCACCATCATGGGACCGTCGGGTGCGGGAAAATCGTCGCTGCTCAACATACTGGCTATGCTCGACGACGGCTGGAAGGGCGAGTATCTTTTCGGCGATACCGCGGTTCACACTTTGAACCGCAAGCAGCGCGGCGATCTGGCCCGCGAGCGCATCGGCATGGTCTTTCAGAGCTATCACCTGCTCGACGATCTCACGGTGGCCGAAAACATCGACCTGCCGCTCTCCTACAAAAATCTGCCGTCGAAGGACCGCGCCGGAATGGTCGCCGACATTCTCGACCGCTTTAAAATTGTCGCGAAGAAGGACCTGTTTCCTTCGCAGCTCTCCGGCGGGCAGCAGCAGTTAGTGGGCATTGCGCGCGCGGTGGTTCATGCGCCGGCATTGCTATTGGCAGACGAGCCTACCGGCAATTTGCACTCCGAGCAAGGCCGCGAAATCATGCAGCTTTTCAGCGATCTCAACCGCCAGGGAACAACCATCGTGCAGGTGACGCATTCGGAAGAGAACGCGCGCTTCGGCAAACGCATTATCGAGCTGCGCGACGGCTGGCTCACGCGCGACGAAATCTTAGAAGCAGCCCCAACGAGGGCCAAGTGAACGACCGTCCCACGCAATCATTGAAAGAGACCCGCATGAACTCGCGCATTTCAAAATCCGCGGTTTCGCATCTTCAAGTCACGGCCGCGATCCTGCTTTTGCAAGCGAATCTGGCTTTCGCGGTCCAGGCGCCGCCAGCACAGAACGCGACGGCAAATCCGCAAGCAACACAACAGGCTCCGGAAGCTCCGGCGCCTCCGGCGAGTCCTGCTCAAACGCCGCCTCCGACGCTGGCCGAGCAGAACGAGCAGACGCGCCTCGCGGCGATCGCTCCGCAACGGGCCTTTCACGTGGATCTTCCGCACTCGCACAACCCGCTCGCGCCCTATAGGCCCAGCGAAGCGCCGCCACTCGATCTCGCGAACTCGCCGCGCCTCCAGAACCTGATCCGCGACGGCAAGCTCTACATCTCGCTGCACGATGCCATCGCCCTGGCCATCGAAAACAACCTCGATCTCGCCTACTTCCGCTATAACTTTCCTATCGCTGAAACCGACTACGCGCGCACCAGGGCGGGCGGCAGCGTGAATGGCGTCAATACCGGAATCGTGCAGTCGTCCACGCAGGGCGGCTTCTCCGGCAGCGGCTCCGGCTCCGGGAACGCTGGTTCGGGATCGTCCGCGGCCGGCGCGGGCGGCATTGTCACCTCGACCCTGGGCGCCGGGACCTCGGTCGCATCATTCGACCCCTTTGTGAACTTCAAAGGCTTCACAGATCACAACGTCGCCGAGCAGGGCAACGCTTTTTCCAATGGCGTCCTCACGTTTAAGCAGAACACCATCGAGGCCCTGGCAAATTACACCCAGAACTTTCCCATGGGAACCGGACTGGCCGTCAACTATGAGGGGCAGCGCTTCGCCAACAACAGTCCATACGAGGCCATTAATCCTTCGCTCTACTCCGACTTCCAGGTGGTCCTCACGCAACAGCTTCTCGCTGGCTTCGGCATCTCGACCAACGAGCGCTACATGCACATCGCGAAGAAGAATCTCCAGATCACCGACCTGGCCTTTCGCGCGCAGGTGATTGCCACTGTCACGCAGGTCGAGAACATCTATTGGGATCTCGAGAACGCCTATCAGGACGAACAGGTGAAGGAACGCTCGCTGGCCTTTGCCCAGCGCACGCTCGAGGACGACCGAAAGCAGCTTGAATTGCAGGCCATTCCGGCGATGCTGGTGGACAAGGACGAGTCGGACGTAGCCACCAGCGAAGGCGACCTCACGGTTTCGCGCGCCAATCTGCGCCTGAACGAGCTGCTCATCAAGAACGCCATCACCAAGACCGACGATGCGTCCATCGACGAGATACCGGTTATCCCTCTCGATCGCCTGGGCCCGTCCGATCCCAACGCGTCGAAATCCATTGACGAGCTGATCGCCGAAGCCGAAAAAAACCGCCCTGACGTGACCCAGGACGAGTTGGCCATGCAAGTGGCGGCGATGAGTCTCAAATCGATCCGCAGCGAGCTGTTGCCCACGTTGAACGTCTACGGTTTTTATGCCGGAGCAGGCATTGCGGGACCGAAGAACCCCAACTGCAACCTGTCGCCCGCCGCCGAGTGCTCTTCCGATCTGCCCACTGGATTCGGAGGCATGTTTGAGAACACCTTCAACTATTCGTCGCCGGATTATCAGTTCGGCATGAATCTGCAGATCAATCTTCGCAACCGCGTCGCCAAGGCCGATCAGTTTCGCGCTGCTCTCGAATTCAGGCAGCGCCAGATCACCTTCGAAGAGCAGAAAAAAAGTATCCGCTTCGACGTGCGCAACTCGTTGTTTGCGTTGCAGCAGGCGCAGGCGCGCGTGGATGCGGCGACCAAGGCTCGCGATCTGGCGCAGCATACCTTCGACGTCACCGAGCAGGAGCGAAAACTTGGCGCCAAATCGAGCAGCGATTCGCTGGCCGCCGAGCACGACCTTTCGCTCGCCGAATCCCTTCTGGTCGCCGCGCAGACGGCTTTCGAAAAGGCCAAGGTTGACATCGACCGGGCCACCGGCGAGACACTCGAACAAACAGGAGTTTCGATCGACGATGCGAGAATGGGAATCGTATCGCATGCGCCGTAGGTTCTGGGCGTCCCGCGGCGGGAGTTTGCCGGCGGGAATAATTCCATGTGCTGTGGAGGCATACCATCGCCAGTAAGCAAGAAAGAATCCGGGTCTTGGTTGCCGACGACCAGCCGCACGTTCTTGAAGCGGTGGAGCTGCTGCTGAAGCCGCAGGGGATCGATGTGGATTGCGCTCGTTCGCCGCGCTTGTTGTTAGAGGCGCTGGGCGAGCGCGACTACGACGTGGTGCTGATCGACCTGAATTACACGCGCGACACGACCTCCGGCCAGGAAGGCCTGGACCTGCTGGCCAGAATCCAGGAATTCGACACGCGGCTTCCGGTGATCGTGATGACGGCGTGGGGCAACATCGACCTGGCCGTCGAAAGCATCAAGCGCGGCGCGCGCGATTTCATCCAGAAGCCATGGGAGAACGAGCGGCTGCTCTCGCTCATCCGCGTGCACGCCGAGCTGCATCAGGCGCTGCGCCACGCTCGCCAGTTGGAACTTGAGAACCGCCTGCTCCGCGCCGAGGGCATGCCGGAATTTGTGGCATCCGCGCCTTCCATGCAGCCGGTCCTCGAGCTGATTGCGCGCGTTGGCCCGTCAGACGCCAACGTACTCATCACTGGCGAACACGGCACGGGCAAAGAAATCGTCGCGCGTTTGCTCCACGCTGCCTCTCCGCGTTCCCGCATGGCGCTGGTCGCGGTGAATGCGGGCGGCATGCCCGAGGGCACCTTCGAAAGCGAATTCTTCGGCCACGTTAAAGGCGCATTCACCGATGCGCGCACCGATCGCGTGGGCCGTTTCGAGCTGGCCAACGGCGGCACGCTGTTTCTCGACGAAATTGCCAACGTGCCCATGCGCCAGCAGGCCAAGCTGCTGCGGGTGCTGGAAAAAGGCGAGTTGGAGCGCGTGGGATCGTCGCAAACGCGTCGTGTTGACGTGCGGCTTCTCTGCGCCACCAACGCGCAATTGCACGATGAGGCCAAGGCCGGCAACTTCCGCGAAGATCTGCTCTTCCGCATCAACACCGTTGAAATTCACCTGCCGCCGCTGCGCGACCGGCGCGAAGACATCCCTCTGCTCGCCGAGCATTTTCTTTCCCGGCTGCGCACGCGTTACCGCAAACAGGTGAGTGGCATTTCTGCGGCCGCCATGCAGCTGATGTTGCAATACGCCTGGCCGGGAAACGTTCGCGAGCTCGAACACTCCATCGAGCGCGCCCTGCTGCTTTGCACGGGCGAGGAGATTGAGCCGGCCAATCTTTCCATCGGAGCCGCGCGCCCGGCGGCGTTGTCGCTCGACAATATGAGCATCGACGAGATGGAGGCCATGCTGGTGCGTAAGGTGCTGCGCCGCTGCGACGGCAATATCTCACAGGCCGCCGAATCCCTGGGGTTGAGCCGTGCCGCGCTCTATCGGCGCATGGAAAAGTATGGCCTATGAAACCAGGTTGCGGAGGCATACGCGCCGGGCTGTCCGCCGGGCATGGCTTTATTCCCTGCTGCTGACGCTGCCTGCATTCATTTTTCTCGGAATCTTCTTTTATCAGCACCAGCTCGATCTCGTGCCGGCGCTGCTCCTCTGCGTCTGCCTTCTCATCTACCTCGCCTTTGTTGCGTCGGCCCTTGTAGACAGCTTCGTTCGTCCGCTGCAAACTCTGTCCAATGTTGTCGCATCGCTGCGCGAGGGCGACTACTCCTTTCGCGCCCGCGGCGCAGCATCCGGCGACGCACTGGGCGAACTGGCCGGCGAGATCAACGCGCTGGCCAATCTATTACAGAAGCAACGTGTCCGCTCGCTGGAGGCTACTGCGCTGCTGGCACGGGTTCTTGAGGTAATGCACGCGCCGCTCTTCGCCTTCGATCGCGAAAACCGCCTGCAGTTGATCAACAACGCCGGCCTTAAGCTGCTCGATCGCCCTTCCACGCGATGCCTTGGCCACTCCGCAAATGAGCTCGGCCTCGACAACCTGCTTGGCGCACCCGATCAGACCATTCGCTCCTTCGGCGCGACGCCGGCGCGCTGGCTGCTGCGCAAGGCTGTCTTCCGGCAGGATGGCGCGCCCCACTCTCTGCTGGTGCTGGCCGACGTGAGTGTTCCGCTGCAGGAAGAGGAACAGACCGCATGGAAGCGCCTGATCCGCGTGCTGGGCCACGAGCTTTCGAATTCGCTTGCGCCCATCAAGTCGATCGCCGGCAGCCTGCTGGGGCGCGTTGACAACCTCAGCGGCGAGGCAGGCGATCTCAACGACTTTCGCCGCGGCCTGGGCGTGGTCGAGAGCCGCGCCGACGCGCTGCATCGCTTCGTGCAGTCCTACCGGCAATTGGCCCAGTTGCCCCCGCCGCGCCTCAAGCCCGTTGCGCTCGCGATTTTGATGGAACGTGTCACGCTTCTCGAGCAGCGTCTTCCCGTCGAGCTCGATCCCGGCCCCGCCGTCACACTCGAAGCCGATCCCGACCAACTGGAGCAGATGCTGATCAATTTGCTGGCGAATGCGGTTGACGCTTCGCTCGCCAACGGCAGTCAACCGGTGCGCGCCAGTTGGACGTCCGTGGAGGCAAGCGTGCGGATTACGATTGAAGACCGCGGCCTAGGCATCGCCAATCCGGAAAATCTTTTTGTCCCGTTCTATACGACCAAGTCCGCGGGCAGCGGCATCGGCCTGGTGCTGGCGCAGCAGATTGCCCGCGCCCACGGCGGCGAGATTTTGCTCGTCAATCGCGAAGATGGCGATGGCGCGCGCGCGATTGTCCGGCTGCCTATCGCGTCCGCGGCGAAAGAGATGAAGCCGCGCGTTCAATCCTGACGCGCCGGCTCCAAAACTAAACAGGCGCCGCAGGAGTGCTTCCCGCGACGCCTGTTTGTCTTTCCCGATTCGAAGGACAGCTTTGCGCTGCCTTACGACTGCGTGGAGAGCTTTCTCCTACGACCTGCCAACAGAAGTGCCGCAAAAGGCACAATCAACAGCGCCCACGTCGGCGGTTCCGGCGAAACCGTTACGCTGACCGGGTCGGTGAAGGTCCCGTCCTCTACCCACGAGTCGGGGTCGAAGCTGGGGTCATTTGGATCCTGCGAGAAAACGGTGTAGTCCACGCTGAGCGTCCCCGAAAAGCTCGCGCCGGCGTCCGAGGCAAAAAGGTCAAACTCTCCTGTGCCTGTCAGTGCCGACTGGTTCCAAAGGGAATCAATGGTTGACGGCTCCGGAGCCGGCCCGGCCACGTAGAACTGGTTGGCGATGTAATCGGTATAGGTTCCATAGACCGGGCTGATGGTCAAATAGGAGTCATCGAGGATAATCCAGTCAGTGGCGCTCGTATCCGTGACGGTAAAACTCCAGCCGACGGCCGATCCTGGCGGGCCGAATACCGCGCCGCCGGCAGGGGTGACCGTCAGGCTGAACGGCGAAGCGTGAGCGCCGATAGCGCCTACCGTCACGGCGAGAGTGAGTGCGAGTAAAAATCGTTTCATGGGTTCGTCTCCTCTTCTTGGTTTTAACGGTACTGGTTGCCCAACACATACGTGCCGGTTTCGTAGGTTGCCGAAGTCCACGGAGCGCTCATGGTAAATCGGGCCAGCGTGGCACAACCAGTAAAGTTGATGGTAAACGAAGTACTGGCCGAGCCGTTGGCTGCGATATCGCCAAGCGCAACCGGGTACGCGGACGGGGGCGTAATCACTGGCGTGCAGGCCGCGCCCGAGGTCTGGGTGAGCGTAAGGCCCGTAATCTGGGTTGCGTAGGCCGGGCCCACCGACCCATTGGTTGCCGTCACCGTCCACACGCGGGCGTTCTGAGCTCCGGTCTTGCTTGAGAGCGAGAAGGTGAGGCCATAGCCCGGCAACTGCGTGGGATCGACAATGCCCCAGTAGGCCGGCTTGGCCTGCAACGTCATGTCGAACGGAAGCGGATAGTCGGTGCGCGTCACCGGGAAGCTGTCGAGCCAGGTATCGTCGTCAGCCATGCCCCAGAAGGTGACTGCACTTACCTTGCCCTTCAACTGGCGCAGCGCATCGAAGTAGGTTGCGTAGAGCCATCCCTCTTCAGACAGCACGGTCGGCGGAATGGCGGTGCCGTAGTTCGAGGTGGTGTTGCCCGCGTTGTAGACGCTGACATCCATCTCCGTGATCTGCTGAACCAGATTCGGGAAGTTGGCGCTGACGGTGTCGATGGCGTTGACCATGCCTGCGATCGACGGATAGTTGATGGCGTTGTGCATCTCGTGGCCGAAGCCGTCAATGGGAATACCGCGGGACTCGAGATCGTGAAGCACAGTCACCACGCAGGCCAGGCGGTTCGGGTCTGCCGTGCTGTAGTCGTTGATAAACAGCAGCGTCCCCGCAGGCGCATATTGCCGCGCGGCCTTGAGCGCAACATCGATGTAGCTCTTGCCCAGCACCTGGTAGAAGGGGCCGTGCACAAGGCAATCGGGCTGTGAGGGATCGAGCGGTTCGTTGACCACGTCCCACGCGTAAACCTTGTTGCCAAAGTGCTGCAATTCGCTCTGAATGTGCTCCTGGATATTGGCGGTCACCGTGGCCTGGTTCGCCGGCGAGTTGGTGCCGTCGCCGAAGGCGTAGGAGGGGGTTTGCGCTCCGGTAGCCCACACCAGGTTCTGGCCGCGCACCTTCATGTTGGCGCAGACTGCCTCGCCGACAAGGGCATCGCCGTTGGTGTAGTTATAGCTGCCGAGGCTGGTTTCCACGCTGCTCCACTTCAGGTCGTTTCCGGGAGTCATGCTGTTGAAGTGCGTGGTGAGCATTTGCGCGTGTGCGCCGGAGAGATCGGTGGTATCGACCGCCGCGCCGACTGCCGGGAAGTAATCGGCCAGCGTCCTGTAGATGGAGGGTATGTTGGTCTGGATGCTGGGCGGCGACACATAAGAGAGTTGGAAATCGGTCATGTAGAACGACGTGAGGTCATTGCCGGAAGCCGGGAAGGTTTGCAGGTAGAGGAACGCTGCGCCCGGATCGTAGGCACTGGACATGGTGTAGTTCATGATCGAGATCTGGTGCCAGTTGCCATCGTCGGGAACCGTGATGCCCGGATAGCCGGAAACGCCGGGATAACTTGTGTTTCCGCTGAGGGTGGTTTGCAGACTCATGTTGATGATATGGCTGTTCGCGTCTACCGTCGGCATCATCACCCAGACGCTGACGTTGTAGACCGAACCTACGTACATCTTGTCGGAGATGCTGATCTGGGGACCGTCATAGTTGGCAACACGGCCCGTGATGTAGAGGCTGTGGGTGTCACCGTTGGGCGCCGTGCCGGGCGTGCTGACGTTGGTCAGCGTGGAAGAGCCGGTACGGGAACTCCAGCCATCCAGGCCGCCGTCCGTAAAGGTAGAGGTAATGCCTGTGTTGTCCTGCGAGCTGGCAGGCGGCGGCGGCGGTTGCAATTCGCCGATGGTCACGCCGGAGATATAGAAGGAATCGGTGGCGCTGCTGGATTGGAGATACAGTGTGAGGCTGGCGGGCGGTCCGGGCTGATTGCTGAAGCTGAAAGTGCCCTGGACCTTGGTCCACACAGTGCTCGAGAGAGCTGCCGAAGTGGCAAGGCTGCCGTAGATGCCAGAAGTGTTGGCGCAGTCGGTGGTTTTGGTTGAGAGTGTCACCGTGGGATTGCTGCTGTCGGGCGCGGCGAGCAGGACATACGCGGTGACCTGATAAGTTGCGCCGGCAACCACGTTGTTGATGCTGAGCAGATTGAGGCTGGGCCCCATATAAGTGGCGGTGCGGTTGGAGGTCAGCAGGCCACGCGAGTCGCCGTTGGGGTCAGATGACGGGAGCACTGAATTGGTGAGGGTGACAGAACCGAAAGGCGCCCATCCATCCAAGCCACCGTCAGAGAAGTTATAGCTCGCCACGGGTGTGCCACCGGGCGGAGGCGCGGTTTGCGTGATCACCACATCGGCGAGGTAGAAGGATTGCGCGGTGGTGGGTCCGACAAGTTGTGCGTAGAGAGTCAGGCCCGTTTCGGTTGTACTCACCGTGTAACTGCCGCCGATCTGGGTCCAGCCGCCGGCGGAGACGGGCACCTGATAAGTGCCGATGGTGTCGTAGCACGTGCCGCCGGAGCAGGACGCTTGCGAACGCGCGATGGTGAAGTTGGCGTCGGTGGCGGACTCGCCCGGGGTGAGCATCACATAGGCGGTGATGGTGTACTGAGCGCCGGCCAGGAGAACGGAGTTGAGAGAGATTGAGGGTCCGCCTTGACCGGCGGAACCGGTGGTGGTGAGCAAGCTGAACGCGGAGCCGTTGTAGGTAGCGGCTGAGGATGCAACGGGCGTGGTGGCGTTATTGAACGAGCTCCAGCCATCGGCTGTACCGTCGTTGAAGGTGTAGGTGGCAACGACCTGAGATTGCGCGCGCGCGGCACAGAAGAAACCAATCACTGCAAGGAGCAGGAGTGCTTTGCTGCGGAGAGTCAGGGGGAGTTGGGGCCAGCCAGAAAACTGATGCATCACGTTGTTCCTCCGTTAGAGCCGTTCATATAGGGTGGGATCGACTAATTCAGGACGCCGCCGATTATTACATACCGGTGACGCCGTTGTAACGCAAATTTCTTGCGAATTAATTGGGCGCGGCTCGCGTGAACGCAGGGAGCCAGAAACTCCAGTTCCTTGCGGAGCGCTGCACTAAGACGAGCTTGCCGATATATTGGGCACGGCGGGCCGTCTAAGTGATTGATCTTCAAATATCAGTAAACGTATTCATTATTTCCGGCAGGAAAGAAGTATAAGTAAACGTATTCATCACTCATGGCGCGAAAACATGCAGAATCGCTATAACTCTGGGTCGCGCTTCTCGATCCGGACAACTGAGATTTTAGTTAGTAAGAGAGTTACGATCGTCTGTTCACAGCCGCGACTACTTTCTGCCGCTTGGCTTACTCCACCGTCACGCTTTTGGCCAGATTCCGCGGTTGATCCACGTCGCAGCCGCGGCGCACGGCGATGTAATACGCCAGCAACTGCAGCGGGACAATTTCAATCAGCGGCGAGAGCAGTTCCGGCGCCGGCGGAATATAGATGACGTGCTCCACCAGGCCGCGGATGACCTCGTCGCCCTCGGTGGCCACGGCAAGCACGCGCCCGCTGCGCGCCGTTACCTCCTGAATATTCGAGAGCGTCTTTTCGTAGCGCAGCTTCGACGCCGGATCGGATGCGTCGCGCGTGGCCAACACCACCACTGGAAGCGTTTCGTCGATCAGCGCGTTGGGGCCGTGCTTCATCTCGCCGGCCGGGTAGCCCTCGGCGTGGATGTAGGAAATTTCCTTGAGCTTCAACGCGCCCTCGAGCGCGATGGGGAAATGAATGCCGCGACCAAGGTAGAGAAAATCCCGCGCCGTCGAAAACTCTTTCGCCAACGCCTCGCACTGCGCCGAGCGGCCGCGCAGCACCTCTTCAACTTTGAGAGGCACGCGCGCCAGCTCGCCGATCAGGGCGATGGACTGCGCCGTATCCAATTTGCCGCGCAACTGGCCGAGCTTCATCGCCAGCAAAAACAGCGCCGTCAGTTGCGCCGTAAACGCTTTGGTCGAGGCCACGCCGATCTCCGGCCCCGCGTGCGTGTAAATGGAGCCATGCGCCTCGCGCGCCACCATGGATCCCACCACGTTGCAAATCGCCACGGTCTTCGAGCCCAAGGCCTTCATCTCGCGCTGCGCCGCGAGCGTGTCGGCGGTCTCGCCGCTCTGCGTGATCAGGAGGCCCAGCGCCTCCGGTCCGCCGATCGGGTCGCGGTAGCGATATTCGCTCGCGTAGTCCACGTCCACCGGAAGGCGCGCCAGCCGCTCGATCATATATTTACCTGTGAGCGCCGCATGCCAGCTGGTTCCGCAGGCCGCGATGTTGATACTCTCGGCCGCCGCCAGCTCCGCGTCGGGAATCTCCATCTCGCCCAGAAAGATCGAACCCGAATCGAGGCTCACGCGGCCCATCGTGGTATCGGTGATGGCCCGCGGCTGCTCCCAGATTTCCTTGAGCATGAAATGCTTGTAGCCGCCTTTTTCCGCCTGAATGGGATCCCATTGCACGCGCGTCAACTCGCGATGCACGGGCAGGCCGTCGAAATCGGTCAGCGTGACGCCGGCGAGCGTCAGGATCGCCATATCGCCGTCGGCCAGAAAATAGATGTTGCGCGTGTGGTGCAGAATTCCCGGCACGTCGCTCGCCACAAACGCCTCGCCCTCGCCCACGCCGATCACCACGGGCGGGCCTAGCCGCGCCGCAACAATCTTGTCGGGCTCGGCGGCGCTCAACACGCCCAGAGCAAATGCGCCGGTCAGCCGCTTGACCGCTCGCCGGACGGCATCTTCAAGAACGATCGGTTTGCCTGCCGCCTCGGCTTCCTTCTGAACTTGTTCAATTAAGTGCGCAATGATCTCGGTATCGGTTTCGGTAACAAACTTGTGGCCCTGCGCGGTGAGCTCCCGCTTCAGGTCGAGATAATTTTCGACAATGCCGTTGTGCACCACCACAATGCGGCCCGTGCAGTCGCGGTGGGGATGCGCGTTCTCTTCGGTGGGCCGGCCGTGCGTGGCCCAGCGCGTGTGGCCAATGCCGAAGGTCCCCTCCGGCGGATGCTCGCGCAGCACGGCTTCGAGGTTCGCGAGCTTGCCCGGCGCGCGCCAGACTTCAAGCTGCGCGCTCCCCGGCCTGCCCACGGCAATGCCCGCCGAGTCGTAACCTCTATATTCAAGCCGCCTTAGCCCCTCAATAATGACGGGAACTACCTTTTTCGGTCCCACATAGCCGACAATTCCGCACATATTTGGATTCTAAAGCCACCGGAGCCAATGCGGAGTGAGATTGCGGCTGGCGGTAGTGGTGCCGTTTCATTTTCACAGCTTCACGGTTTGGCTCTCGGCGTGCTGCTGCGTCTAGCAGGCCAAATGACCGTGTACGCTTCTGGTTGCACGCCAACGAGAACTGCAATCACGTTGGGGTTGCTAACAACGATTCGCCAAGGAGCCTGCTCGTCAATTGGACGCGACCCAGTAGTCGAGTCGCAGAGGACGGGGCCACTTTCGCCAATCGTTGGGAGAACGCCGACCAACTCGTCGTGGAGAACCTGCGCCGCTTCCTTGGTGCGGGGCGAGGCTTCGCTGCTCGCAAATACTGTTATGCCGACGGCGACGGCTCCGAGATATTTACAGTTCTCCCAGACTATTTGCGATCTAATATTTCCCCAACCAGCTTCTCCGTGCAAAATGCGAAAGAGAACTGCCCAAGTTTCGCGCTGTTCTGATTTCTCGGCATCGGTGAAATCTGACCCTTTCGGCGAAAGCGAACCACAAAACTGTACGACTAGCGGCTGTTTATTAAAGGGCGAGAGCTTGCTCACCAGATCATCGTTGGCGTCATTGAGTAGGCTTGATCTTGGAGTCAACGCTTTCAAAACTTTCACTTCGTCTTGCACGCGATCCGATAAGATGCCCACATTTTCGCTTAACGCTTTTAGCTTCTTCTGGGCTTCTCCTGCCTCGCCCTCCGCTTTTCCAGCCAATTCTTTGGCATTTTCGGCCTTGGTCTGTGCGGCGACCGATTTATTTTCCGCGTCACTAGAGTCGGTCAGCGCCTTGGCTGCTTTTTGGGAAGCGTCATTCGCTTTGGCATCTAGGGAGCTAATTTGCTGGCCAGACAGAAAATCGTTCCGCTGCCCGTATATGTACCCCGAGATTTCTGCAACTATCGCGAGTCCGAAGCAAAAAAGGCCGATTCTTTCGAGAATTTTCTCTCTCTCTTTGTTGTCCTCAGCAAAATGGGCCAATATGTCGAACAATGCGAGTAAGCCGAAAAAGATAATGGCAGCCAGCTCCAGCTCGCTATGTGCCGACCTAACCGAATCAAGAGAGCCCCAATCTGGAATCCAAATCGCAAAATGCATTGCCATCACCTTCCTACCCTTAGCAGTGTTTGCGGCGCGCCTTCTCCGGTACAAGAGAAAGTGGAAGACCACGCGCATCAGGTCGCAGTTTACTTCTTTCACTACAATTTCTGCCGCATCCACAAGAGGTTACGCGTTACCCCTGCAATGGAAGCGGGTTTGACGGATCGCGTGTGGACTCTTGAGGCACTTTGCGAATTGATCCCCAAGAAAAATCCGATTCAGCGAATCGATAGGGAGCTAATTGCGAGCGCTCTCAGAAAGACAGCTTAGGAGAATTTATGGCGACGAAGGCAAGCCAAGTCTCGATACCTTACCTGGGCCCGACCGTGCAGCACGTTGGCATTGGCAAATTGCGGGCGCTCAACGTCACACAGTTGCGCGATCTGGACAAGACTTTGGTGATTCAGGACGACGATGGCGCGCTGGCCGTGCTGCTCAAATATGAGCACTTCGTGGCCATGCGACAGCAGATTCTGTCAAAAGAATGAGCTACTTGCCTTCGGTCGCCTCACGAACGACCCGGAGGGTATTTTGACTGCTATCTACAGGCAGGCACTTATGGGCATCATAGGCAGCGGGAATCTCGGCCTTAGCTTCACTTGAATCGGGAGGGGCGAATTGAAATGGGTGCCGCGGCGCTCACAGGCCCCGAGCAAGTCCGGGGAAGTTTTCACGATGCGGAGTTTGCGCTTTGCCATGACTCAAGTTCCCCGCCGCACCGAGAGCCTGTGGATTTCAAACGGCGCCACTACCCGAGCACGCAAGGGATTCGGTGAGTCCCGGCTCGGGGCGCTCGCAGATGCGACCGCAGAATTCCGATCGAGCCAACTGCATAGGTTTGGGATGAGCCGGTAAAGCGCAGATTTTTTGAGGCTTAGTTCCGTTTTGGGAAGCGGCGGAGGGTCGAAACCCTCCGAAAGAGCTTGGCCGATCTTCGTTCCACGGATTCGATGCCGTTGCCGGTTGGCCCGCAAAATCAAATAAGTATTTGTGTTTCTATGAGATAAACGACGAAATCGGCCCGGGATTTGCATCCGGTCCCGCAGGTGAGATGCTCCGAAAAGGCGCTTTGGAGGGTCTTGCCAGGCTCAGTCTGACGGATTTAGGGCCTCCAATCGGTCGTTTCAGGCTATTTTCTTACGGTGGGCAGGGTTGCGCGCGGGGTATTTCGACCGCTTTGTGTTGATTCTTCAATGGCATTCCCCACAAAAGTACCATCCCTGTCGTCAATCTGTGTCATTTCGGTAATTTTCCCAAGAGGGTAGAATCTGGCTCAGTTGAGTGAAAGAGCCTCGACAGGCGGCTTGCGCCATAAAGGAACCTCAACTTAGGAAGAGCCAACGCCAGGGGACGGAAGGGCAATTCCAAGAGCCAGACCCATAGATCGAGTGGATGGTTAAAAAGGCCCTCATCCCTGAAGTTGCAAATCCGCAGTTGAAGAACGGAGAAGGACATGGCGACTACGCCCGGAGAATACGACGTCGCATCGCAGAACCGGAACGACGAGTTCAACAACCCCGTCGGCGCTTTCGGGCTGAGGATTGTGCTGATCTGCCCCAATGAGAACTATGCTTCCGAACTGTCGAGCTGCTTGCATGGAGCGCAATGCGGCGAAGTGCGCGCCCAGAGCTACTATCCGTCGATCCCCCTCGGAGAAGAAGACGTGCTTGGCGGCGATTGCGACGTAGCCATCGTCGAGTTGGACAGCGATCCGGATCAGGCTCTGGCCCTGGTGAAGCGGATTGGCAACACCTCCACGGCCCGGCTGATGGTTTGCTCTGCCAGCCCCGCGCCGGATCTTTTGATGCGCTGCATGCGCGCCGGCGCCCGGGAATTTTTGAATCTGCCCGTCGACCGGGAACAGATTGTGGCCTCGATGGTTCGCGCCGCGGCCAAGCGGCAGCCCGCGCAGCAAGAGAAGCGCGCCTTGGGCAAGCTGATGGCGTTTATGGGCACCAAAGGCGGCGCGGGCGTTACCACGCTGGCCACCAACTTCGCCATCGCCCTGGCCGAGCATACCTCCGCCAAGACATTGTTCCTGGACCTCGACCTTCCACTCGGCGATGCCGCACTCAGCCTCGGCCTTACGACCGAGTTCTCCACCATCGATGCTCTCGAGCGGATCGACCGGCTCGACGCCAACATGCTTTCGCGCCTGACGGTGAGGGATCGCAGCGGCTTGCACGTGCTCGCGGCTCCCGGCCATTACGTCTCACTGCAGCCCTCCGACGCCGACATCAAGACCCTTCTCGAGCTGGCATCGCGCAGCTACGACTACGTAGTGGTCAACCTGGGCTCGCGCCTCGATCTGCGCGGCACCGGCGTCTTTCAGATTGCCAACCCCACCTATTTGGTTACCAGGGTCAACGTAGCCGACCTGCGCAACTGCAGCCGGCTCGTCTCCCAGTACTTCGGCAGCGACTTCCACAATATCGAGGTGATCCTCAGCCGCTACAAGCGCAGCGTCCTGGCCATCGACGACAAGGAAATCGCGCGCATGCTTTCCGTGCCGGTGCGTTGGAAGATTCCAGCCGACGAAGACGCGGTCAATTCCATGAATTCCGAGGGCGTGCCTCTGATCCACGGCAACAACGCCATCTCCAAGGCCATCCGCAAAATGGCCGAAGAGCTGGCCCCTCAAGGGGAGAAGGCCGAGACTCCGGCTGCCGCGCAAGAGGAAGAGCCGTCCAGCCGCAAGGCAAAGGCCGCGGCCAAGGCCAAGGCCAAGGCCGAGGGCGGGCTGCTGAGCATCTTCTCCAACCGCGACGAAGAGCGGGAGGCGCAACCCGAATCGACCCCCGAGCCCGAACCCGAGACCCGGCTCTACCGCGGCGTGATGTATGTCAAGGGTACGGACGGCAAATGGCACGCGCAGGCTCCAGTCAAGCGTGAGGCGGCTCCAGCCGAGCCCATGGTTGAAGCGCAGATCGCATGGACGGCGCCTCGGCCTGTCGACTATGGAACCCCTCTGGACGAGAGCCAGCTGAACGCCACGGCAAATGTTGAGGGCAGTTTTGAATACCAGCCCGCAGCAGGCGAGATTCTGACCGCCGGCGCGCATACGCTGCGGACGATCTTCATTCCCGAGCAGGACCCCGACAATCCGGTCGAGGCCGAGGTGCAGTTGACTGTCAACAAGCTGTCGCCCGTGATCGAGTGGCAGCAACTGGAACCGGTTTCCTATGGCACGGCGCTTGGCGACGGACAACTGAACGCCCAGGCCAATATCGACGGCCGGCTGGTTTACAACCCGCCCGCAGGCACGCTCCTGCCCGAGGGCGTGCATGCCCTTTCGGTCATCTTCATCCCTAACGATGCGGTGAACTACAACACCGCGGTCAACGTTGCCTCCCTCACGGTTTCGCGGATGCTTCCGAAGATCGAGTGGCCGGAGCCCACGCCGATTTTCTACGGCGCGCGTTTGAGCTCCGCGGAGTTGAACGCCAAGGCGACGATCTCGGGTTCGTTTAGTTATTCCCCGAAGGAGGGGACGCAGCTCCCGGCAGGCGTTCACAAGCTGACGGCGACCTTCCAGCCCGAGCAGAGCGAATACTACAGCGAGACGAACACCACGGTCACACTGATTGTGGCCCGGGCCACGCCGGAGGCCCATTGGCAGCAGCCTCCCGATATCCTCTACGGCACGCCGCTGAGCCACGAACACTTCGCCATCGACGCCAGGGTGCCGGGCAAGATCGAATTCAGCGCGGACGCCGGCGAGGTGCTGTGCGCAGGCCGGCACACCCTCATTGCTTATTTCACTCCGGAAGACACGGTCAACTACTCGGAGACCGAGTTCGAGGCCACGCTCAACATCGCCAAGGGCACACCGGAGCTGACCTGGGGAGGGACCGAGCAGATCGTTTACGGCACACCGCTCGACGGCAGCCAGTTGAACGCTCAGGCTACGGTTCCGGGCGCGATTGAGTACACTCCCGGACTGGGTAAGGTGCTGCCCGCGGGCCGGCATACGA
>CAVXOO010000143.1:0-6203 GCA_963762945.1 uncultured Acidobacteriaceae bacterium
TATCGCCCGTTGTCTCAACCCAGATCGGATGAAATTCAATATCGGGATGGAATTGTTTCAACTCTTGCAAAACTTCTTCTAGTTGCGCGCGGGAAAGAGGAGAGCTACGCGCGGCAACTTTAAGACAAAAGTTCACGGATGGCCTCTTCGACGACTTCAACACCGATCAGGGAAATTTTTTTGGAAAGATCGGGAGGCAGTCCCTTTAAATTGCGCTTCGGCAAAACACAGCGGCGAAATCCCATGTGGATCGCTTCGCGGATCCTATTTTCTATGCGCGGTACGCCGCGCACTTCGCCACCGAGTCCAACTTCGCCGAGTACGACAGTTTCAGAATCGACCGGCCTGTTGCAAAAGGAAGAACCGATGGCCATTAAAATGCCGAGATCGATTGCCGGCTCAGAAATTTTCAGTCCGCCTGCAACGGAAACAAACACGTCGCAATGATGGAGCTGATAGCCCATCTTTTTTTCTAGAACAGCAAGCAGCAGTGCAAGACGGTTGGAATCAAGACCGGTCGATTTTCGCGTCGAAGTGGAAAATGCAGATGCGGCGACAAGGGCCTGGACTTCGATGAGCAGCGCCCGTGTTCCTTCGATTGTGGGAATGATCACCGATCCAGGAATTTCTTTGAGCCGCTCTTCCAAGAAAATGACGGAAGGGTTACTCACTTCCGAAAACCCTGGCTTCCCATTTGGAAAAGCGCGATGTCATCGGTGGGGCCAAAACGGTTTTTCACTGAGCGGAGTAAACGGTAGCCGTGCTGACGGTCACCTTCGAAATCGAGCACAGTGTCGACGATATGCTCAAGGACCCTTGGTCCTGCAATCTCGCCTGACTTGGTCACATGGCCGATTAAAAACGTGGCAATGCCCATCCCTTTGGCCAAATGCATGAATTCAGTGGCGAGCTCTCGTACCTGACTGACGGAGCCGGGTGCAGATGGAAGTTCACTTTTGTAAAGGATTTGAATCGAGTCGATGATCATCGCATCGGGCTTGAGGCGATCGATCTGCGCTTTGATATTAGAAAAGAGTGTGTCGCTGAGCAAAAACAGATGATCATCAGCAACACCGAGACGAGTTGCACGAAGAGAAGTCTGCTCGACCGAATCTTCTCCGCAGACGTAGAGCACGGTCAATCCTTGTGTCGCCAAATCTCTGTGCAAGCTGCAGCAGCAATGTGGATTTACCGATGCCAGGATCTCCGCCGAATCAAATGTCAGAGAACCGGAAACGATCCTCCGCCAAGAAACGATCGAACTCGGTCATTTTAGTCGAGATGCGGCGAAATTCATTGATTTGATCTCTTTGACCCGCATGGTTGCGCTGTCTCTGTTTTCAGCGTTCAAAGCGTTTCCCTTTATCTGTAGATTTCGATGTCTTCTTCAAACGTATTCCATTTCTGACAAACGGTACAGTTGCCAGTCCATTTCGGTTCATATGACCACATTGCGATGCAGCAACCAAACAATTTCTGCTTAGCCATTTGGATGTCCCCAATTTTCTCAATCGCGTTTTCAGCTGCTGCTTGTTCGGCTTCTTTTTCGACGACCCGTCCCCTCTCCTATCATCGATTTCATCGATGAGGCGACGATGTGAAGAATTTCACTGTGATCGGGTCCAAATTCTTTGAGAATTTTATAGACTGGCGGCTTTTGGTGCTTCTTTTGTGAATAAGCTTGCAATTCAGCTTTCCAGTTGCGTTACGGTTTCTTCAATGCTCTTCGATCTGCTCGGGAGAAATGCGAAAAAATATTTTTGCGGCATCCATTCCCCCATCGAGATAGATCGCTCCGATAAGCGCTTCGAACAATCGGCGAAAATCGTTTCTCTTCCTCTGCTCTCGTTCATCTTTTCCCCTCTCCCCACAAGACAACTGGGCGATGCCAAGCCGGTTGAGCATTGCGCGCAACTGCTCAGCTTCGACAATGTGAGAGCGCAAATGGGAAAGATATCCCTCCGATTCCAACGGAAGGTAGGCATAGAGATAATCGGAAATGATCAGGCCGGAAGCACGGAGTCGCCTAAGAATTCAAGACGTTCATTATGCTGTTCAACCAAAATCGCGATGCTCGTTAAAAAATGAGCGATGGACAAAGGAGAGCATCAACAACCGCTTATCGCGGAATGTAATATTCAAGTTTTTCCTCAATCTGTGGACATGGGCAAGGAGTTCTTCGACGGAATTCATGATCTTCTACTTTTTTTCATAGAATTGATTATCTCTAATGGAAGGCATTATCAAAATCGTGTCTTCAAGCACGTAACTGACGAAGGAGCCATACATACACGGCCACCACCGGTACGACGACTTCTCCCATCCAGACCAGGCGCTCTCAGGAAGCGCCGCCGAGATCGAGCGAGCACGGCAACTCGATCTTCTTCAACTCCCATCCTTGCCGACAAGGGATGCCTTCTCGCGGCAGCGGACAGAGAGGCCAGGGCGCTGCTTACACAGCTCGCAGCCTCCCAGCCGCAGTTCGTTTCTCCGCATCGGTACCTGGCGGAGGATATTTATTTTCGCGAAGCTAAGATTCATCCCCACACCCTCACGGAAAGCGCGACGGTCGCGCGTCTCCGCCACTATGTCGAAGGCGCAGAAAAACATTGACCGAGCAATACGCTGAACGAGGCACGCGGCAGCAAACATGGCCATGGCCACGTATTGCTAACAGCAGCGTGCTCGGCGCGTAGAAAGGGTTGCTCGAACCGAAGTCCGCGGCTGCCGCCGGCGTTTGCGCGGTAGCGGCAGTTGCACCCAGTGCAATGGAAATTCCTGCTGTCAAGATGCTCCTTTTTACCCAGTGAATCTCAAACTTGATCATTTCAATACGACCCCTCATAAAGCCAGGCGAACCATTTATGCATTGTAGGCGAAAAGGGGCGGCAGGGGCCGAGCGGACGGGGCTTTTGTTCCGGCCCGAAAATACTGATGATCGGGTGCTCCATCCTTTCCCCGTTTTGTGCGGAAAGGGTGGGATAGCATGACACCCTCTGACCGCCGGATCAATAGTGGACCTGCGTAGTCAGCCTGGTTTGTGCCTGCCACTATCGAAACCCGCATGCCGATCCGTGCCGGTGAACCCCTACAATAACAACATCCCCTCTGCGCCCGAAGAACACGGGCCAGGCTATTGAGCGCATCACAAAGGAATCGAAAATAAATGACGCAAATTGCTACTACCCCTGAAACGCGCACGCAAGCCGAGAATCTGGATCTGCTAGCCGCAGTGGCCGTCAATGTCGGCCTGGGCCTCAAACCGGGACAAGAGCTCGTGATGACGGCCTCGCTCGACTCCCTGCCTCTGGCGCGTCGCATCACCGAGCACGCCTATCGCGCCGGCGCTTCGCTGGTCACCACGCTTTTTAACGACGAGGAGTCCGCACTGCTCCGCTACCGGCACGCGTCCGACGCGAGTTTCGACCACGCGGCCAAGTGGCTTTACGACGGCATGGCCGCTGCGTTCAAGAGCGGCGCTGCGCGCCTGGCCATTGCCGGAGCCAATCCCGCGCTGCTCTCGGACGAAAATCCCGATAAGGTGAGCCGCGCCAATCGCGCAGTTTCGCGATCCTACCGTCCCGCACTCGAGCCTCATTACGCGCCACGAGATCAACTGGACCATCGTAGCCGGCGCCACGCCGGCATGGGCCGCCGCCGTGTTTCCCAACGACTCGCCCAACGCCGCTCTCGCCAAACTATGGAATGCTATCTTCTCGACCACGCGCATCCGCACCGCCGATCCCGTAGCCGCTTGGCGGGCGCACGACGCAGAACTGCAGAAACACGCCGCCTTCATGAACGCGAAGCGTTACTACGCCCTGCATTACCGCGGCCCAGGCACCGATTTTCGTCTCGGCCTTGCCGACGATCATCAATGGCTTGGCGGCGGCACCACCGCGGGCAACGGCATCTATTGCATCGCAAACATGCCCACCGAGGAGATCTTCTCCGCACCGCACAAGAACCGCGCCGACGGCACAGTAACCGCGACCAAGCCGCTCTCGCACCAGGGCACCATGATCGAGGGCATCCAGGTTCGCTTTGAAAAGGGGCTCATTGTGGAAGCCCGCGCCACGCGAGGCCAGGAAGTGCTCAACAAGCTCATCGACACCGACGAGGGTTCGCGGCGGCTGGGCGAAGTCGCTTTGGTTCCCCACTCTTCGCCCATCGCACAAAGCGGCCTGGTCTTTTTCAATACCCTCTTTGATGAGAACGCAGCCTCGCACATCGCGCTCGGCCAATCGTACTCTTCGTGCTTGCGCGACGGCGACAAGTTGTCGCCCGAGGAACTCGCCGCCAGAGGCGCGAACGATAGCCTGATCCACGTGGATTGGATGATTGGCTCCGCGGAGCTCGACATCGACGGTATCACCGCGTCGGGCGTCGCCGAACCCCTCATGCGTAAAGGCGAGTGGGCAACGACTGCCTGAAATCTGAGATCGAACGAATTAAAGCGGACTGCACAAGACATGGAACCTGTTACGCATTTCCTCACCGGCGCATGTATGGGCCGAGCCGGCCTCAACCGCAAGACGGCTTACGCCACGCTCGCCGCAATCCTGGCCGCCGAGGCCGCCGATCTGGACGTGATCTGGGGATTGGCGGGGCCAGTCCAGGAACTCAAGCACCATCGCGGCATCACGCACACCTTCTGGGCCGTTCCGGTGCTGGCCGGCGTGGTGGTGGGCGCAATATGGCTGCTCGATCGAGCACGCCGAGCACGAAACGTGAAAGGGCACGACCGGGGAACCCACCCAGTGGGTGGGTCGCGTGCCGCAAAAAGGCAAAAGAATGATCGGGCTTTAGCCCCTGAGGCAGACGGGCAGGTTGCGTCTGAGGGTGCCCCATCCAATTCATCCGCCGCAGCGGATGAAATGGGTGGGAAAGCACAGCAACCCATCCACTGGGGCTGGCTCTACCTCACCGCATTCCTCTCCGCGCTCAGCCATCTCCTGTTGGACTGGACCAACAACTACGGCGTGCGGCCCTTCTTCCCTTTCAATCCTCGCTGGTACGCGGGCAGCTTCATGTTCATCGCCGAACCGGTGGTGTGGGCGCTGCTTTTTCTCGCCTTCTTCATGCCCTGGGTACTGGGTCTTGCCGATCGCGAAATCGGCGTGCGCAAGCAGCGGTTTCGCGGCCGGGGCTGGGCCATCTTTGCGCTTTCTGGAATGCTGGTTCTGGGCTGCTGGCGCTGGGCCGAGCACGCACAGGCCCTTGTCATGGTCTCGAACTCGCCCATCTCCGCCGACCCCGCGCTGCGCATCGCCGCCGAACCCGCCCCCATCAATCCCTTCCACTGGCACGCGATCGTCGAGACCGCCGACTACTTCCAGACCGCGGAGATCGACACGCGCACCGGCACGATCGATAGCGACCCGCTCCGCGACGTGCTCTACAAACCAGCCGACACGCCTGCGGTTGAGGCAGCAAAGCAAACACCACTTGGCCGCGTCTATCTCGATTGGGGAACCTGGGCCGTGGTGCGCGACGTTGGCCCCGAGCCTGCTCCGGGCATGGAGCCTCCGCAACTTCCGCCCCAGCGCACATGGACCACTGTCGAATTCTCCGACCTGCGCTTCGACTCCCCGCATCTGGCCACGCGCGGGTCGACTCCTGGAGTCGCCAGCCACTCGCCGCTCGTCGGATGGGTCTATATCGTCGACGGACACGAGAACGCCGGCGACGACCTCAAACTCCGGGAGCAGCGGTAGCGCCGTCCACAGCGCTCGTATCGCCCATGCGATAAGCTGATGCGAGGGAGTCTTCCATGCGAAATTCCCCTCTACGCAGTCCGGCCCTCACTGCATCTTCTCTCGTCCTTGCACTGGCCCTTTTCGCGTCTTTCGTCCAAGGTCAGGCAACTGGTTTCAATGCGGCGCTCCCGCTCACGCATGTTGACAATGGCCCCAACTCGGCGTGGGCGCAGAATCAGCATTATCTCGTTCTCGTCTCGCTCGACGGCTTCCGCTGGGACTACGCAAAGCGCGACAACGCCACGCATCTGCTTGCCATCGGCAGAGCGGGAGTGTCGGCGCCCGAGGGCATGATTCCCGCCTATCCCTCGCTCACCTTTCCCAACCATTACACCCTCGTTACCGGCCTCTACCCCGAGCATCACGGCATCGTGGCCAACAGTTTTCTCGATCCCGCGCGCGGCGCGCGTTACTCGATGTACGATCCCAAAACCGTCAGTGACG
>CAVXOO010000144.1:0-5493 GCA_963762945.1 uncultured Acidobacteriaceae bacterium
GAGCCGTCCGCATTGAGCATGGCGGTCCCGATCGTCAAACAACTGACATCACCTCGCGGGCGTAATTCTGATTTGCAATGGTGCCTGTTGCGGAGTTTCCCATTGCGTTGTTGGCCATGTCGAGGTATTCGGCCCATCGTCGGACTCAGCGTCACATCGCCCATGATCTGGCGATAGTTGGTAAACCGACGTCGTCGATCCCCGGCGGCAGCGTAGAGGCCGGAGCGGCCATGGCCGGCATCGGCGCAGGTGCAGGCGCCGAGGACTTGGCGACGATGGCCGCCACTACTTTGTCGCTGACCCCTGCGCCCTTGAGGGCGATGATGCCGTCTGCCGACGTGTCGTAGGCGCCGGGCTGCGAGTTGATGGTGGTGACGATCAGGTCGTCCGACAGGCCGGCCTTGACCAGCTTGATAACCGCATCGTTGTTCATTGCCTGCTGGGCGGCGGCCGCCAGGCAGCAAATCGCAAACAAAGCTGCAAAAAAGCACTTGCGCATGGATCTTCTCCTTAAACTTTAAGATGCAAGAAATCTCTTACAGGAAAGGCATTTGCATGATCTACCCTGCCCGGCGGTTTAGGCAAGGAGGTTTTTCAGGCGCAGCTGAGGGAATGTTTCCCAGAGCCGCAAGCGGCCGGGCCCCCCATGCGATAATCGCCGTGAAACCCAAGAGCGAATTTCCTGCGCCATGTTTGCGCCCGCACAAATCGGAGACCGGCTGATTGCGGCTGCGGCTGCGATCTTTAGCCAGCCGGGCCTGCTCGTCGTCGCCGGCATTGCGATTGCTGTCGCCGCCCGCCAGTGGCGGAAGGGTCTGGCGGAGCGGGCACGCAAGCGCGCGGCGCTCAACTGGCCCACCGTGACGGCGACGATCGATGTGGCCGCTGTCCTCAAGAACATTACGCCTGAGACCAAGGATCGACTGGCGGTTTCGCTCACCTACTTCTACCGCAATCCCGAACTGCAGATGGGCGAGTTCAAGCGGCCGTTTGCCACCATCGAGCAGGCCAAACAGTGGGCGGCGCTCTTCAAGGGGCGCACCGTGACGGTGCACGTCAATCCCGACGACCCCTCGGACTCCGTGCTGCTCGAGCGCGACGTGGCAGGCTCGGATTTCGCTCTGCACGCGCCCATGAAAGTGGGCGGGCCTGCCCTCGACGAGATGCCGCAGGTGATCTCGCAGAGCTTTCGCCTGATCTGCGGCCTGGCCGAGATTGCCGGCCTCGCGGGCCTGGCCACCAGCGTGGTGCTGCTCGCCGTCAACATTGCCATGCACGGCAAACTCCGCCCCTATGGCTACTTTTTGATCGGCGGCATCCTATTAGGTGTCTGTGTAGGATCGGCCATCATGGTGCAGATTCATTTGCGGCGCACCGAAGAGGGCCGCTGGCTGCTCCAGTCCTACAAGCGCTGGTGTCCGGGATGGATGCGCTGGAGCCTGAATCTGACGGGCGGCTCGGCCGTGCTCAAGCCGTTGCTGCATCTGCTGAATCTCGTTCACCTGATCGCTCCCCACTCCTTGCACTGGATGCAGCAACCGTGGGCGCAGGCTCTCGCGCCCTACGTTCCCTATGCCATCGGCGGCTGGCTCTTCTTCATCATCACGGCCTTCCACGCCGCGCTCCTGCGCTCGCAGGAGGAGCTGCACATCTCGGTGGTGGACGCGTAACGGATCGCGCCACGGCCTCATTCTTTCGTGACGAACCTCGGACGACTGCTGGCCTACCACCTCCGAGCGAATCGCCCAGTCTTTTCTTCGCGAATGTGTCCCTTTTCAGGACAAACGTTTCCTGGGTCTTGCAATTTGCCCTATGAACGGCATTTCTTTGCTGAACCGATGCCGAAGAAGGAAATTCCAGTCGATTAAGCGATTGACAGATGTAGAGAAGAGGGCAATCGCGCCGGCAACCACCGCGCGAGGCTCCGGGGTCTGCGGAGCGGGATTCAAAATGCTCCAGCGGGTCTATGTTGTCGGCCTTCGGGGTTGTCGTCCTCAGGGGCAAAACGTCCATTGTTTTTCTGCCCTTATTCGGCACGCGCCCCACCCACTGGATGGGAGCCCCGGTCGCGTCTCGGCCTAAGGTGGGTTTTTTAGAACACGCTCGATAGAGCTCGATGGTGATGACATGATCGATGTCCTGGCGGCGACGTCGCTGCGAAACCGGAAAGGGAAATCGGTTTTCAGAGCGCATGCCGATCCGATGCTGGCTAACTATGGTTTTCTTCTCTCTGCCCTCATGGAGTTGGTAGAGGGCGCGGTCTATTTTAAAGACCTCGAAAGCCGGTTTGTCCTGGTCAATCAAAATCTGGCCAATGCGCTCAAGGTCGGGACTCCCGGGGAGTGTCGAGGCAAGTCCGATTTCGACTTTTTCACCGAAGAGCACGCTGGCCCGGCTTATGCAGATGAACAGGAGATCATTCGAACGGGCAACCCGCTCGTCAATAAGGTGGAGATGGAGACCTGGCCCGATGGCCGAGTCACCTGGGCATCGACCACCAAGATGCCTCTCCGCAACAAGCGCGGCCGCATCATCGGTACCTTCGGCATCTCGCACGATGTTACGGAGAGCCGGCGCATGCGTGAGGCGCTTGTTGAGGGCGAGGCGCACCTGGCATCGGCTTCAGAGGAACTGACAACCGTCAGCGAGTCCATGTTAACCAGCGCGGGACAGACTGCCGCGCTCGCCCTTTTCCTCGAGGGCGCCAGTCAGCAAGTATCCGCCACTGTAACTTCAGTTGCCACCGCTGCCACCGAGGTGCAGGTGTCGATTAGCGAAATCTCGAAAAACGCCCATGAATCGGCCGGGGTGGCAAAGAACGCGGTGGATGTGGCCGAATCGGCCAAGGATAGTATCAAGAAACTTGAGACATCGAGCCACGAGATTTCGAAGGTGATCAAGGTCGTCGATGCAATTGCCAAGCGAACCAATTTGCTGGCGCTGAACGCAACCATTGAGGCGGCTCGCGCCGGCGAGTACGGAAAAGGATTCGGTGTCGTTGCGGATGAAGTAAAGGAACTCGCCGAGCGAACGGCTCGTGCCATCGGAGAAATAGGCCTGACCGTCGGGGCGATTCAGAGTGGTATCGGGGAAGCCGCCTCGGCCTTCGTCGAAATTGCAACCATCATCGGGTCCATCAATGACATCTCCAAAAGCATCGCTGCGGCCGTGGAGCAACAGACGATTACGGCCAACGAGATCGGGTGCAGCGTCAACGAAGCGGCGCAGAAGATCGGTGAGATGACGGCCAACATCGGCGGCGTGGCCGCCTCGGCGAACCAGACCACCCAGGGTGCTGAAAATACGCGAAAGGCGTCTCTCGAACTCAGCGGCCTGGCTGCGCGCCTCCGTGATTCGCTGACTGAAGTTTCGGCTTAGCCGCTAAGTGGCCGGCGCCGGCTTTTTCATCGCGGCAGAGAGGTTTTCCGGTCACTATTTCCTTGTTCATCCGGTCCCTCCCTCGTAGTTGGTCAGTTTGAAACCGTCGCGAAAGGGCACGACTTCAGTCGTGCCGCAAAAGCCCCAATAATGGAGGCGGGCTTCAGCCCCTGAGGGAAGGTTATATTCAAACTGACCACTAGCCTCGTCCTGTTTTCTTGCTCCCCATGCGGCACTGTGCTAACCTTAATTCCGGTGCCGTAGACGCGGAAAGTGGTAGTGTGTCCGCGTGTATTTTGGCGTCTCGGGAACGCTTCCCGTGGGGAATGAGCTGGCGTAGCTCAGCTGGTAGAGCATCTGATTTGTAATCAGAGGGTCGGGGGTTCAAATCCCTTCGCCAGCTCCACAAAATGGAAGCCCAACCGAGCCGGCCGAAGCGGCGAAAGTTTTCCGGCGCAAAGATTGGTTTTGAAGCGCCGGGCCTGTCCTTCGCGGTGACTCCACTTCAGGCGCAGGCTCGTGATTCCGGAAGTCTCCGGAGGTTGCGGCGTGCGCGGAAGCGGGCAAAAAGAGCGGCGTTAGCGGGGCTGGCGGCGCGAGCGGAGTCAGGAAGCGAACCACGCGGGCCGCGGAGATTGCGGATTGAGTGGCTCGGACAATATGGGCACAGGTGGCCGAGCGGTTAATGGCAGCAGACTGTAAATCTGCCGCTCCTTGGAGCTACGGAGGTTCGAATCCTCCCCTGTGCACCAGAAATGCAGAAGGGCAGTTCGTAGTTCACAGTTTGGAGTCCGCGTTTAGCCGCCGCCATACGCTCATTGCAGGTAGCAAACTGAGAACTACGAACTAAGAACTATGAACTGAGGTTTTTAGGGCGATGGAAACCGGCCAGGAGAACGGGAAGTTGGACGGCTCCGGCGCGGACCTCTCCGGTGCGAGTCTTGATCGCAAGTTTTGGGTGGCCATGACGCTGTTTGCTGTCCTGGCCGCGTTGGCCTGGTTCACCATGGGCGGGGATTCGGTGCTCGTGTATGGCAGGCAGGTGGACATGAGGCTGGTTCCGCTGCTGGTAATTGGCGGATTCGCATTGCGTACGGTTTTAGCCCGGCAGGCGGAGAAGATTCGCCGGCAGGGAGAGAGAAACAGCTCCTAGCTGTTAGCTCCTAGCTTCTAGCTTCGGCAGTGGAAGATTGAGGCAAAGCGGCAGAGCAAGCACAATGGAGCTAGAAGCTAGCGGCTAGAAGCTGGAAGCTAGCTTTCGAAGGTTTAGCGGGCTGATGTAGCTCAGTTGGTAGAGCACTCCCTTGGTAAGGGAGAGGTCACCAGTTCAATCCTGGTCATCAGCTCCAGAAATGCAGAAGGGCAGTTCACAGTTCGTAGTTCACAGTTCGCAGTGCGGGAAAGCGCGGCAACAGAATAGCGATCGATGCGGAAACTAAGAACTACGAACTAAGAACTGTGAACTATCGGCTGAAACGGGCGGGAGTAACTCAGTGGTAGAGTCACAGCCTTCCAAGCTGTTGGTCGCGGGTTCGAGTCCCGTCTCCCGCTCCAAAAGACAGCGAGTAGTTTTTTGAGCGTGTTTCTTGAATGGGTTTTGTAATAAGGGCACGGCTTTAGACGGGCCGATGAATGCAAGAAAATGTTGGGGCTTTAGCCCCTGCGGCCACGAGCGAAAAGCGCAAGCCGAAATGGATGAATACGGCAGGCGTGAGCAGGATGAAGCTAGCAGCTAGAGGCTAGAAGCTAGTAGCTGCTTTTTAGGGGGCGGGATTTGGCATTCGAGCAGGTTGCTATCGCGGTGCAGGATGAGCAGGGTTATGTGCAGTTGCACGCCCTGATCGATGCCGCGTTCGATGCGCGCGATGTCGAGGTCTTTCTGAATCGCGTGACCAGGTCGAAGCTGCGCATTCGCGACTACGAATCCATCCTCAGCCGCGGATTGCTGGGCAAGGATGCCGTCGCGCTCTACCGGGCGCTGCCGGTCTCCGATCAGGCCCTGACCCGCGAACGTTATCTGCGGCTGGTTGAAGCCGTGCCGCTCGAGTTGAGGCAGAGGTACTTCAAGGTGTACGCGTATTACTGAGGTTTGCGATGACTGTCGAAGAGATCGTG
>CAVXOO010000145.1:0-8907 GCA_963762945.1 uncultured Acidobacteriaceae bacterium
CACCCTCGCCGAGCGGGTAGCCGGCTTCAAACAAAATCCGGCCGTCGCGCAACACATCTGCAGGAAACGCGTTGCCACGCGCATACGTGAGCGGCAAACTGCCGGGGCCGGCGGTGGGATTCCATTGAGTGCCGTCCGCGGGGTGCCCGTCCGGAGCGGATTGCACCTCAAATCCGCCTGGTGTGCGCTCGGCCCATATCATTCGCCCACCGGGCAAAGAGAAAGGGCGCTCCGCGTCGGCTGGCGTGGAGATCACTTTGCGCAGCGAACCATCTTTGAGCGTCAGTTCCCAAATTTGCCAGGGATCGCCCGCATTCTTTTTGCCCGCGAAGAGCACAGTTTGCGCGTCGAAAGAAAGATTCGCATCCGCCGAAGCGGCAAAGCCGGCGACAAGCGGCTCAGCCTTGCCCGCGTGCACCAGCAGCAACTCGGCGCCCCTGGGAAAACGCTCCTGTCCGTGCAACTCGGCCAGCGGCACGTAGAGCGGCGCGGCGGTGACGATCATGTCGCCGTCGATCTGCGCCTCTGGTGCATTGGCTCTGCTCGAAGCAAAACCGCAGACCAGCAGCAGAGTTGCAAAAGCCAGGGCCGCGGCCGGCTTTCGATAAGACGTGATCATCGCGCAGCCTCCGCCATCCGGAGGCTGGTGGATTCGTGCTGCTCCAGCTTTTCTACATCGATCGACGTGGCGCGCCATTCGATCCACGGTGCAAGCGCGTTCATCATGGCGTCGAATGCGACGAAATCGAGCGACTGCTGGCCATCGCTCCACGCGTTGTCCGGATCGGGATGCACTTCGACGATCACGCCGTCTGCACCGGCTGCGACGCCGATGCGCGCCACGGCGGGAACCAGTTCTCTAACCCCAACTGCATGGCTGGGGTCGGCGACAACGGGCAGATGCGTGACCTGCTTGAGCAACGCGATGGCGGCCGCATCGAAGGTGTTGCGCATCGCGGTTTCAAAAGTGCGGATGCCGCGCTCGCAGAGAATCACGTTGGGGTTGCCATGTTCGAGAACAACCTGCGCCGAACGGAGGAAATCCGCGATGGTGGCGACCATGCCGCGTTTCAGGAGAATGGGCCGTCCGGAATGGGCAGCGGCTTCGAGCAGCGCGTAGTTTTCCATGTTGCGCGAGCCGATCTGGAGAATGTCGGCGTATTCGGCCACCAGCGCGACGTCGTCCTCCGACATCACCTCAGTGACTACGGCCAGCCCTGTGGCTTCGCGCGCGCGGGCGAGCAGCTTTAATCCCTCAAGGCCCAGACCTTGAAATGCATAAGGGGAGCTGCGCGGCTTGAATGCGCCGCCACGCAGGACGCGCGCGCCCGCCTGGCGCACATGATGGGCCGTGGCCATGAGCTGGCTCTCGGTTTCAACCGAACAGGGGCCGGCCATGACGACGAATTCCGCGCCACCAATCTGAAGATCGAGGACCGAGACGACGGTCCGCTCGCGCCGCGCGCTCTTCAGAACATCTGGTGAATCGGCAAATCGTTCGTGCCAAATATTGCGCACCCTGTGCGCTCCGTTTCTGGGGAAGCGGAAGCATCAGAGTACCGCGCACTTAAGCCCATGACCTCCACCGAAAGGTGGAGATATGGCGCGCGAGGCCAACAGTTGTGACGCCGCGCACATGCCGGCTCAATCGATTCGCATTTTCCGGAACAAAGTCAGGGATGGGCAGGTTTTTCGGCGATCAAAAGCACGATCGAGTGTTCAGGCGTAGGGTCCGACCTCGATGGGCTGCTCCAACTCAATCGACCGCAGGCGCTGCGCCCACTCGTTGAGCCATTGGCGCCGCTGGCTCTCGTCGGCGCGGGCAGGGCCGTGATAGATGGCGGGCGCAAGGACACTGAATCCCGTGAACTGAAATATCCCGCGATGAATGGGGCGGAGGATGCCGAGAATGTCGCCCTCTTCGCCGCCAGTCACATAGCTGGACCGAGATCCGCCGGTAGTGAGCGAGAGCATGGCGCGCTTGCCGCGGAATGGGCCATTCTCGTAAATGCGCCCGGAGCCGTACGCGCGGCCCATGGCGAAGACGCGATCCACCCAGCCCTTTAGGATGGCGGGCAAACCAAACCACCAGAGCGGAAACTGAAAGATCACCAGATCGGCAGCCTCCACTTTGCAGATCTCCGCCTCGAGTGCGGGCGCGAAGCTGTGGGTCTCGGTGGCGTGCCGTTCTTCTAACTGAATCTTAAAAAAATCCGGGTTCTCTTGTTCGAGAAAGTTGGCCCGGCTGGAGCGGGGATCGAAATCCATCCTGTAAAGGTCGCTGGTGACGACTGTGTGCCCGCCGGCAGTGAGAGAGGCTGCGGCAGTATCGAAAAGAGAGCCGTTAAAGCTTTTCGGTTCGGGATGTGCAAAGACGATGAGGACATTCATAGGCTTGATCATTCAGCAGCGAACCTGCACGCTCATCAATAGATGTCCGCGGATGGACGGACGATGCGGGAAGGCACGAACTCAAGACATCAATTCACGCGCCCAGGGACCAAGCGCCATCGCCGGCGGGCGATAGCCGAAGGCTGCATCGACCACCGCAGCCACGCCCAGCGCCACTTCATCCTCGAAGGGGCGCGCGGCAATCTGCACGCCGATGGGCAAGCCCTCCGGCGAGCGGCCGACAGGAATCACCACTGCCGGCGCGCCGAGCGTGTTGAACCACTGCGTGTAGCGGACGGCATCGAGATACTCGACCGATACGCCGTCAATGGTCCAACTTCGCTCTCCGTGACGAAATGCCGGAATGGCGGCTGCGGGGCAAAGCAGGACCGGGAATTGGCTCATCTCGGCCAGCGTCTTCGCCCGCAGAAGGTCCAATTCGGCCCATGCGTTGAGCAGTTCCGTCGCCGTGAGCGGCGCGGCGGCTTCGGCGATGGAGAGGAATTCGCTGAAGATGGGGCTGAGCTGTTCCCGCTTGCCGCGAATCGCAGGCTCATAAAACATAGCGCCGCATTGCACGAAGAATTTCCACCACAACTTGCGCAGCGATTCGAGCGTGCGTGGCCGGAAGGGCTCGACGCGGAAACCGGCTTCTCGCAGCGCCGTGGCCGCTGCGTTCACTGCGGCGCGCGTCTCCGGTGTCACGGGCACAAGGCTGTCGTCCTCAAAAAATCCGATTGGGTGGGAGCGCAGCTCGTTCAAGCTGCGCTCTCGATACGGAACCGGCGGACTGACGGGGTCGAGCGGGTCCTGGCCGCTGAGCGTGCGGAAGAATAACGCCACGTCGTCCATGGTGCGCGCCATGGGCCCGATGGCGCCGAGGGTTGAGAACGGCCCCACACATGGCGGCAGGTGCCCGCGCCCAGGGATCCGTCCAGGCGTTGGCTTGAGCGCACAGATGCCGGTGAAGTGAGCGGGCACGCGCACCGATCCGCCGCTGTCGGAGCCCAATCCGCCGGCCGACATTCCCGCGGCGATGGCCGCCGACTCGCCTCCGCTCGATCCGCCGGGCGAACGAGAAATGTCCCACGGGTTGCTGGTGCGACCGTGCAGCAGATTCGCGGTTTCGTAGGCCATCAGGAATTCGGGGCAGTTGGTTGTGCCCAGGATCAACGCTCCCGCGGCGCGCATTCGCGCCACCACCACTGCGTCCTCGGCAGGTACATTGCCTTTGTGCAGCAGACTGCCGATCTCGCAGCGGTAGCCCTTGGTTGCAATCGACGATTTGATCGTGACTGGCAAGCCGTGCAGAGTGCCGCGCGGCTCGGGCGCTGCGTCGAGTTGCCTCGCCTGGGCGCGCACGCGATCCGCATCGAAATCGGCAAATGCGTTGAGTTGCGGATTGAGGCGCGCGATCTGGTGGATATGCGCCTCGGCCAACTCGGCAACTGAAATCTTGCGGGCACGCAGCCATTGCAATTGCCGCAGCGCCGGAGCCAGCACCAGATCGCGCTCGATCTCCTTCACGGCTGCGTCTCCGGCGCTGCCGGCCGCGTGCGATCCCCAAGCCGATCGTCGCTCGGCTTAGACGGCAGCATCTGGTAATCGAAGCGGTAGGATCGAACCGGTTCGCCCGAGTCGAAACGATCGTTCCAGTTCAACTGATAGTCAAGCGAGGCCGCGTCGTCGGGATTTTCTTCTGGATTTGGATAGGGGTACGCGGACATTCCATGGAAAGGCATTTGCGCCACGGTGAATGGCGACGCGTCCCACCAGTCCATGTCTTTCACATAGCCGTTGGCGTAGAAGAAATAATCGCGCTTCCAGTGCGGCGGCAGGGCGGGCAAATTCGCGGCGTCGAAATCCGCGCGAATCTCTTCGCCGCTGCCGAAAACCACAAAGCGATTATCAATGGCCGCCAGCAGCGGCGTTACGTCGCCCATGCGCGTGTAATTGCCGCGCTCGTGCTGGAATGGCCCGGTCAGGCTCACAAGGTTGTAGTTGTAATCGAGATCGCCGGGGCTGCGAAGGTCGATCTGCTTTGGGTATCCACGGAAGTGGAGTGTCGCGCTGGCCAAAGGAACTTCCGATGTGCGCGCTTCGGCATCTTTGCTTTGGTCGATGAGCACCTGATCCCAGTAAATCTGCAGGTTCGTCATCAGGCGAATGCGGCGCGTGCCCGGCGGCAGCTTGCCAGTCAGATCCACGACGATGGTCCGCTCGAGGCCGGCGGGAAATCCCGCGCTGCCCGGAATACGTTGCCACGTGCCGTCGGCAAGCTCGGCCTCGACATACGGCGGAATCTCTTTCACTCCTGCTTGCCAGGCGGCGTAGAGCGAGGTGGCGCTGAAGTAATTCACGTAGCCGGTCATCAGCAAGCGCAGCGGTGCCTGCGCGTCCAGCGGACCCAGATCGAGCGTGAGCGCGTGCAGGTTGGCGAAACCATCGTAGGGCAGCGCCGTGAAACCGCTGGCAAACTGGTGATCGCAGCGGCTGAGCAGGCTGAGCACGTCGCGCCCTTCTCCGTCCCACGCGCCGAGGGGCAGATGCGCGCCCTTGCTTGCGATCACACGGCCCGAGGCAAACGGCGGATCGTCGAGAAAACGCTCGTCGGGATTCACCTCCACATCCTCAGGATGATCGACGGCGATCATGCGCAACTGGTCGATGTAGTTCACCTCTTCCATCGGCTCCATGAAGCGCGCGCTGATTTTGCCGTTCACCGGCGCTACGTCTGCGCCATCCACCTTCACCCACTCGCCGGGATTCGGTGTGTTGCGCCGCGCGGGCGTGAACCAGTGACCAACCACCGCAGCGCCGATCACGTCGGTGACGAATTTGTAACGATGCCCATCCCACACAAACAGCACCGGGCAGGAACTGCCGCGCCGGTCCGCTTCCTTCATGGCGATGACGCCGGTCTGCGGCAAATCGATTTCGTCCTGCAGCACGCCCGTGGGCCACAGGATGCGCAGCAGATCGATCGCCGGCGCTTGACCCAGGCCCACAAGAATTTGCGGCGGCGCCTGCGTCTGGTAGCCCGAAGCGCCAGCCAGCTCCCACTTTTGCCAGAGGCCGTTGGCGAACACTTCCACCTTCACACCCAGCGCGGTTTTGTTGTCCGCGAATCCCGTGAGATCGAGACGCACAAAGTGATTCTTGTTGGCCCCCACATTGCGCAAGAGCACAGGCGCCGCATTTTCCTGGGTCACGATCAGATCGGCTGCGCCGTCGCCCGCCACGTCGGCGGCAATCAGCCCGCGCGGCGCAGCGAGATGAATGCTGTCCAGGCCCAACGCATGGCTCACATCCTCAAACGTTCCGTCGCCGCGGTTGCGCAGCACGCGTACGCGCGGTCCGGCTCGCGTTTCCACAATCGCCGCCAGGTCGATCCATCCATCGTTGTCAATATCGACCGCAGTCAGACCCCATCCACGCGTCACGCCGTGGAGCGGGAGATCGACGCGCTCAAAACGCCGGCCAATGTGGTTGGGGCCTTCGACGTTGCGCCACAGCGTGAGCCCCGGCGCGCCCGAGTGCGTCACGGCCATGTCCATCCAGCCGTCCTTGTTGTAGTCAAGCACGGCGATGCCGACGGAGGGCGGCAGCGTCGCGCCTTCGTAAAGGGGCTGCGTAGGATATTTGCCCTCGCGCGGATTCACGTAGATCACGGGTGCAGCCCCGTCGCCCGTCACAGCCAGGTCCACGGCGCGATCGTTGTTGAAATCGGTGAGAATCGCAGCCGCCGTCTTGCCGCTTCCGCCCAGGCCGGTCGGCTCGGTTTTTTCGGTGAAGGTTCCATCGCCGTTATTGCGCCACAGTACGTTGGCTGGTCCGCCCGCGCGCAACGGAGCGCCGGTAAGCAGCAGATCGAGATTGCCGTCGTGATCGTAATCCACAAACGTAATGCCCGAGGGGCGATTGCGCGGCACGATGCCGGAAGCGGCGGTTACGTCCTTGAATTTGCCCTTACCGAGATTCTGAAACAACAGCACGCGATCGTCCATGGCCACGGCGAGATCGTTCAGTTCGTCACGGTCGTAGTCGCCCACGGCGCATGCCACCGCGTGGCCGCTCGTTTTCAGCCCAGCTGCCTCGACATCAAACTCCTCAAAGCTGCCCCCGCCACGATTGCGCAGGACGCGAATGGCCTGCGCGCCCGTCTGCATCAGCACCAGGTCCATCTGGCCGGAGCCGGTCACGTCCATCATGCAGGCGCCGCCCGAGGTCGCGAATGTGTGCGCGGATTGCGCGGAAACCATCGGCTGCGCCACGAGTTTGACGGGGATCATGGGGCGGGGGACAAGCAGCGGCTCCTCAACCGGAGTCACCGTCGAGTAGCGGCCTTGCTCGCCATACTCCAAGCCAAGAGCCGACGAGATCTTGGTGCTGGTGAGGTGCTGGAAAATTTTGAAGTGTTCCCTGGCTTCCGCGATGTGGCCGGTGCGCTGCAGAGAGCGGGCCAGCGCGAATTCGGCCGACGCGTGCAGCGGATTGATGGCGAGCGTCTTCTCGAAGACTGCAATTGCGTTGTCGTACTGGCCTAGCTCCTGGTAGCAAGCGCCTTCGAAGTAGAGCGAATCTACATCTCTGGGATCGAACTTTGCCGCCTGCTGAAAGCTGGCCAGCGCATCCGCGGGATCGTTGCTTGCGTGCTCGGCCAAGCCGAGGTTGTACCACGCCTGCGGATTGTTGGGATTGATCGCGATAGCCTTGTGCAGATACGATTTGGCTTCATCGAGCTTTTGCATCGCAATCAGCGCGATGCCCTCGTTGACGGCGGCCTGCGCCAGCTTCGGGTCCTTCTCAAATGCCGCGGCGAAGCTATCGGCGGCGCGCTGGGTAAACTGCTGGCTCATCAGCGCCACGCCGCGATTGTTCAGGCGGATCGCCTCGGCGTCCGGCGGCGTCAGCGCCCCGAGAAGCGGCGTCACTGTCAGGATGGCAAGCACAAAGGGCCAGGTCTTTCGCATCATTCCCACACTCACAATGGCAATTCTCCCACGCCGCGGCACAGAACAGTATACGTAGGCGCAGGTCCGTTGCACGTGGGCAACCTGGCCGCGCGGGCGATGCGCGCGCGGCGCCTGAGTCTGCGACTTCCGCGCAATTTATACTTCTCGTGTGCTCACGCCCCTCAATCGAATCGAGATGAACGCGGAGGTTTCGACCGCTGCGCGACGCCGCATCGGGGTCGTGACCACGTCGCGCGCCGACTATAGCCATCTCTATTGGCCGCTGCGCGAGTTGGCCGCGCGCCCGGAGATTGAATTGGGCGTCTTCGCGCTTGCCGCGCACTTGTCACCGCAGTTCGGCAACACCATTGCCGAAATTGTGGGTGGCGGCTTTCCTGTGCAGGCGCGCATCGAGTGCCTGCTCAGCTCCGACACCGACACGGGCATGGCGAAGACCATCGGCCTGGCCATTCTGGGCCTGGCCGACGCGCTTACCGCGTGGCGGCCCGATCTCTTGCTGCTCATCGCCGACCGTTACGAGATGCTGGCTCCAGCCGCGACGGCGCTGGCGTTGCGCATTCCCATCGCCCACATCGAGGGCGGCGAGGTGAGCCAGGGCGCTATCGACGACCAGGTGCGCAATGCTCTGACCAAGCTGGCGCATGTGCACTTTACGTGAACGGAGACCGCGCGGCTGCGCGTGATCGCGATGGGCGAGGAGCCGTGGCGCGTGCATCGCGCCGGCGCGCCCTCACTCGACCACCTGCGCCGCTCGGCGTTGCTCGATCGCGCGGCGCTCGAAGCGCGGCTGAACGTGCAACTGACGCCGCCCACGATCGTTGCCGCGTGGCATCCCGTTACCATCCTGCGCGACACCAACGCCGAGGCCGATGCATTTTTTGCCGCGCTCGAAGGTGCGGCGGGACAGATTATTTTCGTTTATCCCAATGCCGACGCTGGAGGACTTGCGCTCATCGAGCATGCGCGGGTTCTGGCGGCCCGGCGCGCGGCGTCGGAGCGAAAAGAGCGAGCGACGCTAGCGCGAGAGCAAAGCGAGAAATGTGTTTTTCATCGAAGCGTCTCGTTCCCTGTCGCGGCTTAGCCCGTCTTTCGAGACGGGCGTGCTTGTTCCGCCCTATCGAGTCTTGGCCTTCTTCAGCCCGGCCTTTTCGAGAAACTCCGCCACAACGTCGTCCGGCGGGCCCGCCGGCGGCGGCGAGAGGCCGAGCACGGCGAGCCGGACAACGCTTAAAGGCGCGTCGGCGGGGATGCGCGCCTCGACGAGATAGCGACCGACGGGGAGCTTGAGCGTCTCGGCGGCCGCACATGTAGCCCCACGAGGGCGAGCCGGCCACACCTTCAATCTCGGCGAAGGTGATGCTGCAGTCGTTGTGGCACAGATCGCAGGTTTCCTTGCGCAAGGTCACCTTGCGGCTGGCCAGGTCGAGGCCATGGAAGCGCGACTCGAGCTTCCCCTGTTCCGCCATGGTCTGGCGGACGAGCCGGGCCACGCCGAAGGCGCCCATCACGTGACAGTAGGGGGAAACGACCACCTCGACGT
>CAVXOO010000146.1:0-6691 GCA_963762945.1 uncultured Acidobacteriaceae bacterium
CTACATCGGCGGAGAGAACGGCCTGGCGGCGCTCTACCGCGACGGCGGGGACAAGAGCATTCCGCGCGATATGGAGCAGGCAGCGGCGTGGTATCGCAAGGCCGCCGATCAGGGCGACCCCACCGCGCAAGCAACGCTGGGCTTGCTCTACTCGATGGGCCAGGGCGTCTCTCACGACGACGTGGAAGCGTATTTCTGGCTGGACCTTGCCGCCAGCGTGAAGGGACCTAACCAGGCGAAGTACGCCGCCAATTGCCAGTTGATCGGCGAGCGCATCACTTCCTATCAACTCTCCGATGTCGAGGATCGTGTCGTTGCCTGGAGGGCCGCGCATCCGCGCTCCGACGGCAACTAAGTTTCCTTAAGCAAATTTGCATTGAACACCAACCCTCGCGGGAAAGTTGCGCGTGAAGGACAGACTTTTCGCGCGAGAACTTCTTGCGCGAGAGAGATTGCATTTTCGCGCGCGAGCGACCAAAGTTCCCACAACTTGTTTTTGCGCTGCGGGTCTGGAGGGAACATGGGCCGGGACTTCAAAAATCAAAAGGCCCGTGGAGGAACCTCATGCAGCGCACCTTGTTTACGCTTGCCGTGGCCGCCCTGATTGCCTCGGGATCGGCCTTTGCTCAGCAGAGCCAACCTCAATCGCAGCCCAGCCAGCCGGCGCCGGCCGTCGGCCAGCGCGAACACAATCAGCAGAACCGTATTGCCAACGGCATCGGCTCAGGGCAACTGACCGCCGGCGAAACCAGAAATCTGGAGTCGCGCCAAGCTAACCTGAATCGCGAGGTCCGCGACGATCGCCAGGCCAACAACGGCCGTTTGACGCAACCGGAGCGGCAGCAGGTCAATCGCCGGCAGAATCATCTGAGCCACGCGATCTACCAGGACAAGCACAACGCCAACGTGGCGCACTACGGCAACAACGAAGTCGGCCAGCGCCGCCAGAACCAGCAGGATCGCATTGCCAATGGGGTTCGTAACGGGACGTTGAATGCCGGGCAGACCGCGCGCGTGGAGAATCGCGAGCAGGGCATCAACCGGCAGATTCACGCCGATCGCCAGGCGAATGGCGGCAGGCTGACCGGGCAAGAGCATCGCCAGATCAACCGCGAACAGAACCGCGCCAGCCGCAAGATCCATTACGACAAGCACAACGGCAGATAGGGCGCGTGAGCCTCTGGCCGGCCATGAATGGAATGCCGCCAGAAACTTGAAATGAGAAGCAAAAAGCAGAAGGGACGCTTGCGCGTCCCTTCTGGCTCTTCATCATGAAGAAGTGTGTAGCTACCTGCTGTTTTGCGATAGCTTAGGCCGTGTGGCGCGCGGCGTTGTTGCGACGGAAAAGCAGGAAGGCTGCTCCCGCCAGACCCGAGCCAAGCAGCACCAGCGACGAGGGCTCCGGAACAGGAGACGGCGCCGGGGAAGTCAGGTCGAAACTATAGGACGTCGATCCACCTTCTTCGGTCCCGGTGATGCTGAACAGCGCCGTTGTGGGACCCGTATCAGGGCCATCCACGAGCGTCAGCGTACCGAGGCCTGTGGCATGCACGGCGTCGCCGTCGGTTCCAAACGGCGTCTCCGAAACGACAGAGAACGAGGTGAAGTCGAACGAAATCGTCTCACCACCGCCGCTCCCACTCAGCACATCGCCTATACCCAGCGAGTCGTTGGAGAACGATATGTCCGAGATAATCGGGGCCAGGTCGCCATGGCCACCGAAATTCATGGCGGAATCGGAATCGAGGGTAACGGTGGTAGCCGTCCAGCTAAGCCCGTTGTCTCCACCATTTCCACCGCTCAACGTACCGGTGATCGGGCTTGCCATTGCGGCCGGGACGATCGCGATAGCCGTTGCCATTGCGAGTGTTACGATGTTGAGCTTCCTCATGATTGTCCTTAACCTCCGAAGCACGCCCTCATGGGCGGTGCGTCTGTGATTTGCCCTCAACGGGCCCTCAATGATGTGTATGCGTGTCGGTTCCAACCGAAGGGCCAAAATCACCGCTGCTGCCAACAAGCGAGCAACGCTGCATAGGAAAAGGCACTTGAGATGAACCGCGGCAACCTAAATTCGACCTGCGTGGGGCCAACTCACCCTGCAGTCGAGAAACTTCTGCTGTCTTAGCTTATGCACTTCCCCTGCCAAACAACGCTACTGTAAAATCAACAACTTACCGGAGCCAAATTTGACGATTGCGCAATGAATTGCAGGGTAAATTCCCCGTAGCTTCCCACTTTAGGGCAACTGCCGGGCGCGGAAATGCGCGAGGGGCCGAAGGCCCCAGCCGGCAAGCCCGAGGACCGAGGGCCCCAGCCGGAAGACCCGAGGCCGAAGGGCCTAATCGTCAGATTTAGCGAGCTCGCCGAGGAGGGGTCCAGCGGATTCCCGAGAACAGAAGCGGGCGCGGGCCAGGTATCTCCGCTATTCTGAGCTCGATGCAGGTTCACTGGCGGGGCTTACAGTATCGACTTCTGGCTCTCGTGGTTTGGGCCAACGTGGCGGCGGCCACTCCAATGCGGGCGCAGACACCCGCCGTCACGCTCACGCCGGCCGAGGTCGTGGCGGGTTCGCCAGTGCTGATTCGCATGGCCATGCCGGCTGGCGCAACAGCAGGTACAAATCTCACCGGCGATTGGCTGGGACAGAAGCTCGAATTTTTTCGCGGGCGCGACGGGCAGGCCTGGTACGCGCTCGCCGGATTGGACGTGGAAAGGCCCTCCGGGCCTTCAAGCCTTCGGATTAGAGCAGTGCCGGAAGCTGGCAGCGGCACGCCGAACCAAATCGATCTCAGCCGCAGCATTGAGATTCACGAGGCGCACTACCGCACCGGCGCGCTCACCGTGGCGCCGAAGTTCGTTGCGCCGGGGCCGCAGGAATTGGCGCGGATCAAGGCTGAAGTGGCTCTGAAGGAAAAAGTGTTTGCGGCGAGCGCGGCTGAGCCGCTATGGTCGGGCAACTTTCGCGCGCCGGTTCTAGCGCCGCCGACCGATAGTTTCGGCACGCGGCGCACCTTCAACGGCCAGCTCGCGAGCGTGCACAAAGGAATGGATTTTCGCGCGGCCACTGGAACAGTGGTGCGCGCGGGAAACAGCGGCGTGGTGGTGCTGGCCCGGCCGCTCTACTACGAGGGCAACTGCGTGGTTATTGACCACGGCCTGGGTCTATTCACAATCTCCATGCACCTGAGCCGCATCGATGTGCGCGAGGGCCAGCACGTGATCACAGGCGAGCGCATTGGATTGAGCGGCGCTACGGGCCGCGTCACCGGCCCTCATTTGCACTGGGCAGTGCGTTGGCAAAACGCGTATCTCGATCCAGCGAAGTTGCTTCGCCTCGACCTTAAGGACGTCCACTAGAGATCAGCGGTCTGAAGTTGCAGTGCGTGGTAAGATGCTGCAATCGGTTCAGCGCTGGAGATTGCCGAGGTGGAAGTATGGGTGTCTTCGAGAATAGGCTATTCGCAAGAACTGTCTTTATAGTGCTCGTGGCAGCACCAATGGTCCTGCAGCTTTCACTTAGTGTTTTTGCTAATACCTCATCCGCAGAATTGCGCGGAATTCTGCGTTGGATTCGAGCGTTACGTTGGGTTGGATGGAGTGCTGCGTTAGTACTTTTCCTGCTCGCATTCATCAGAGATCATTTACAACATTTCCCGTTGTACGCAATTGCGTTAAGTACATTTTCGGTCGGTTTAGCTCTTCCTGAGGGCTGGTTGAAGGGAAAGCTGAAGCAGCAAAGTAACTAGGCTTAGGGACCGCGTCATTCCTTGACCCACTCTAAAACGAGCTCAGGGTGCGCTAGCGCGAGAGCGCCTCTTCTTCGACCTGGCTCGGATGCGACGCGCCTGCGTTCGCTCCCGCCGCCTTCTCTTCCCGCAGCGCCTTGAAGGCGCGATAGACGAACCAGCCCATGTACCAGCCGTCGATGAATTTGTAGGGGGTTTCGCCGGTGGTGTAGTGGCCGCAGGGGAGCACGCGGATCTCGTGGCGCAGGCCGGAGCGGCGGAAGGCGTCGGCCACCTGGCGCGAATACTCAAGCGGGAATGTCAGATCGTAGTTGGCGTAGACCACGAGCACGTTTTTGCCGGCTGCGTTGGCCTCGGGACTGCGGAACTGCTCGTAATAGTTCACCGGGCTAACGGCGGCCCACAAAGCGCGAATGCGTTCCTGCGTCAGGCCGGCGTCTGCAAGGGCCTGGCGGATGTGGCGCGTGGATTGCCCGACCCAGACCACATCCCCAAAGGCTGTTGACGCGTGGTTGAAGGCGTTGACCCTGAGCCGCGCGTCGTGCGCGCTGGCCAGGTACGCGTAGCAGGAGCCCAGGCTGGTGCCCAGCACGCCGAAGTGCTCGTAGCCCTGCTCTTCCAGCCAGTCGAGGCAACAGCGGATATCGACCACGGCCTGGCGGCAGGCGGAGATAGTGCGGCCGATGTTGGCGCTGACGGCGTAGTCCGAGCGCTCAAGCTCAGCGAGGCCGGCGAATGTCGTGATAGGGCATGGAAAGACGCAGCGCCGAGATTCCCATGCGGTTGAAGATGGCGCACAGCGAATTGTGGCTGAAACCGTCGGCGTTCCACTGCGGCAGCACCACAATGGCTTGTTTGGGCCGCGCGGGATCCTTATGCGCGGGAGCGGGATACCAGCGCGCATTGACTTGGTCGTTTTCCGGATGCGGCGTGCGCTCGGGCGAAGTGAAGCGGAGATACTGCGCGCGCGCGAGCTTGCCTTCGGCGGCCTGCTGCTTCAGTGCGGCGTCCTGAGCGAGGGTTTCAGGCCGAACGTTGGTGGGAAAAAGCTCCGGATGGCGCTCTTCAAGCCGGAAATCCGTGGGCCGCTCGTAGCCGAAAAAAGCATTGCTGTGGCGGATGAGGAGCTGGTTGATGCCGACCATCGCGGCTTCAGAGGCGGCAGGGTCGCGCTCCACCTCGGGGCCAGGCACGGCGGCGGCAAAACCGTGCTCTTCGAGGAAGGGCGCGATCCACTCGAAGCCCCACTCCAGCGGGCGCACGATGCGATTTTCATCGCGCGTCGTCAGCCGCGTCTCCCACGCATACATCCAGCGCGCGTACCAGTCTCTAAGCATGTCGATATTTCAAGTTTAACAAGCGCGGGGCTAGCGTGCGAGGATCAGCTCACGGTTCACGCTGCCTTCCCACTCGGCGGTAACGGCGAGCTGTGAACTACGAACTGTGAACTGTGAACCGAGAACTGCGAACTATCAGCTGGCTCCGCCCGCGGCGCGCTTGAGCGCAAAATATTCGGCCATGAACCAGGCCAGCGAGAGCAGCAGCATGAGAGCGATGATGGCCTGCGATACGGCGCAATAGAGGCACCAGACGCCGAGACCGTATTCCTCGATCATGGAAAGGCGGAAGGCAAAGAGAAATCCCAGCGACGCCACGAGAAAGGTTGCGAAACGCTGGCGCGCCAGGCTGAGGCCGCCGAGCAGCAGGTATCCGGCGATGCCGAGGACGGCGACAGGTACGTGCGCGACCTGAGAAAAGCTGCTGTGGTTCACGGTACCGCAATCCCAGTGCGCGTTGATGTCGCAGGGCTCGGTCGCATTGGAGTAGTGGACCTGGAGAGCCAGCGCAGAGACAAGCACACCGGCGAGAGAGAGCGAAGCAAGAAGATAGCGCATAGTAGTGGGGCCGATCTGAAGTTCGATCCTAGAAACGATGGTTCGATCCTGGCTACGATTTTAGACGATGGCGCAAGCGGCGAGTGAGCCTGACGGGCTTGCTCCCGGTTCTGTGGCTTCGCGGCCAGCGCGATACGATGAAGCCATGAACTTGCCCGGCAAAGACGGATCTCCGCGGGACAATGAGGGGCTCGCGAGCCGCGGCAGGCGCGTAGCCTTCTTTGGAGGCAGTTTCGATCCGCCGCATCTGGGCCATTTGGCCGTGGCGCGCGCGGCCCGCGCAGCGTTTGCGCTGGATGCGGTGCAGTTCGCTCCCGTGGGTATGCAGCCGCTGAAGCCGGAGGGGCCGGCCGCGAGCTTCGAGGACCGGCTGGCAATGACGCGCTTCGCGATTGCCGGCGAGCCGGGCTTCGAGGTCTCGCTCGCCGATGCGCCAAAAATATCCGATGTTCCAAAATCGTCCGAAGCGCCAAGGCTGGCAGCCGCGCCCAATTACACCATCGACACGCTGGAGAATTTGCGCAGCTCTCTCGCACCGGAGTCCACGCTCTTCAGCCTGATGGGAGCAGACTCGTTTTTCGGGCTGCGGCACTGGCATCGCGCCGCGGAGATTCCGTTTGTGGCATCGTTGATCGTGGCCTCGCGGCCGGGGCAGCCGCTCGACGGTCTGACGAAGGTCTTGCCCTCAGGGCTGCGGCTTGAGCCCGCGCCGGAAGGCGATAAGAGCGAAGCCGGTGTGGAGGTGCACGCCTTTGTCCTGGTGAACGAGGCCGCAAACCGCGCGCCGTTCTATGTGCTGCCTGGACTCGATGTCGAGATCAGCGCTTCCGAGATTCGCGCGCAGATGCAGGCGGGGCGTGGCGCGGCGTCAGGTCCGGCTCTGGTCCCGGCGGCGGTACGCGACTACATCGCCGAGCACAAGCTGTATGGCTCGTAGTCGAGTTGGCCGCCGTGCCCCATCCGATCCGCGCTCTTTGCTGAGAAGATGGGAAAGGCGCCTTTCTACTCCCTACTGGCTACTCCCTACTCCCTATCGGCTTGCGGTGC